>DRJJ01000250.1 GCA_011052255.1 Gammaproteobacteria bacterium
CGTACGTACTCTACGGTAAGTGAGGATAAAGCAATAAGAATAGCTATTGCCAGAGATGAAGCATTTGGTTTCTATTATCCAGATGACCTTAAGGCTCTCGAAGATGAGGGTGCTACGCTGGTACCGTTTAGCCCCTTGCATGATGACCATTTACCGCAGGTAAATGCCATGTTCATTGGTGGTGGGTTTCCGGAAACACATATGCAAACACTCTCCAGTAATACCTCGATGTGCGCCGATATTCACGATGCCATAGAAAATGGCATGCCGGTATATGCTGAATGTGGTGGGCTAATGTACCTGGCAAACACTATTTCATGGCATGAAAACAAATTATCCATGGTGGGTGCTCTGCCTGTTGATGTGGTGATGTGTGAACGCCCTCAGGGCCGTGGTTATGTCCGTCTGCATGAAACATCAGAACACCCATGGCCGGACCAACCTGAAGAATCAGATGACTTGCCAGCGCATGAGTTTCATTATTCAAAACTGGAAAATATTGAGCCCTCAATAAAATATGCATACAATGTGCTGCGTGGAACAGGCATAGATGGCCAACATGACGGTCTGCTGTACAAAAATGTAATGGCAAATTACACACACCTGAGAAACGCTGGCAAAAACCCATGGGCAAAACGCTTCGTTTCATACATACATTTAATTATCACCCAAGCTGATACCCTACTCTGATATGAGGCCCCTTTATGTTTAAGTATACCGATAGCGCAGCAGAACACATTAAGCTAACAGCCGCTCAGGCTAATGGCGAACCTGTTCTACGTGTAGCAGCAAAAACCAACTCGGATGGCAGCATCGAATATGGCATGGGTTTCGATGAAGCCAAAGAAGGTGATACACAGGTTCAGAATGGCGGGGTCACGGTTGTCATAGACTCGATGAGCATCGAGATACTTGAGGAAACGACTCTTGATTATGTCGAAATTGAGCCCGGACAGTTCAACTTTATTTTCCTGAACCCGCTCGATCCAAACTATACACCAGTCAAAAAGTCAAAATAACACTAAGGAGTACGTTACATGCCCGCTTTATTGTTTACAGACCGTCGGTAGCATGGATGCTACCGTCGAGCGTACAGGGATGTATTTACAGCGCGTCTGTAAACAATAAAGCGGGCATGTGACGTACGGTCCAAAACAATATGTCACTAAGCAAGTTTGATATAGTTATCATTGGCAGTGGCCCGGGTGGCTACAAGGCCGCCATCACAGCGGCTCAGCTCGGCTCACGTGTTGCCCTGATAGAATCCCGACAACAGGGAGGCACCTGCCTGAATAAAGGTTGCATACCCAAAAACACCCTGTTACATCTGGCCAAATTAATTGAGGATGTTAACCAGTTAAATGGCAAGGGCATCAACGGCACTATCTCTGGTGATTTTACTGGTGCTTTAGAGTACAAAGAAGAAGTGGTAAGCCAGATACGTGACAACTTCCCTGTCTGGTTACGCCGTCTTGGTGTGCACCAGTTTGCTGGACACGCCAGTTTTGTTAATAGCAATACAATACAGATCACAGATGATACCGGTGACAACAAAACCATATCAACCAAACATGTAATCATTGCTACCGGGTCGCGTGAACGTAAACATCCCAACGTCACAACTGATGGTAGTCGTATCCTGAATTCGTATGATTTTCTAACCCGCCTTGACCAGCTTCCAGAATCAATACTAATCATCGGCGGTGGCGCTATCGGCGCCGAGTTTGGATTTTTACTACACCAATATGGATCCAGAGTCACCATTGTTGAGCAATCCAGCCGCATGCTGAACAAAACCAATATCCCTGAACGGGCCAGCATGATGCTGGAGCGCAAGTTTAAGCGTCTGGGCGTTGATATACGAAAAAATACCGGCGTTCTCTCAGCTGTGCCTGGCGAAGCAGGTGTTGATGTGAACTTTAGTAGTGGCGAAAAACAGAATTTTGACTACGTGTTGGTAGCCATTGGCCGTGAACCCTGCACGTCCGGTATGGGGCTTGAGCATACAGGCATCGATCTTGATAAAAAAGGGTTCATTAAAACCAATCAGTACCTCGAAACATCGGTAGACGGGATTTTTGCAGTAGGTGATGTAAAAGCGGGACCCATGACAGCCAATGCCGCACTGCATGATGGCAAGGTAGCTGCAACCAATGCAGTTGGCAGTACCCGATTAACATTTAATTATCACATTGTTCCTATTGTTATCGATACAGCGCTGGAAATTGCGGCCGTTGGTCTGACAGAAGAAATGGCGGAATCTGCCGGCTTTGAGCCTGATGTTGCCCGCGGTAATTTCAGCGCCTCACCCAAGGCTCGTGGCCGCCAGGATACCGAAGGCTTCATCGAGGTCGTTCACGACGAAGAAACAGGCCAAATGCTGGGCGGCTGCATAGTGGGTTCTGAGGCCGGCGAGCAGATCCAGATGCTGACGGCCGCCTGCCAGTCACCTAGAGGTCTATGGCTGTTTACCGATATTAATTACAGCCATCCCTCCTGGTGTGAGGAACTTGAACACGCTATCTACCCGTATACCAACGCGTTTTCCGAATCAGGCAAGGATATATTCCATCCCGGTATTTATGCCATACGTCATAAATCCTGAACCTGACTGTAACGGCTAAATAGCATACACTTACGGAATGTCCTTAAATAGACAATAGCATGCCTGGTACTGAACAAATCAAAATGCAAGCCACCGGTAAACCTGCCCACTCAGGCAAGTATGGCAGACTCATGCCATGGTTACGCCCACATGCAGCGGGTTGGCGTAAAAAATCACCTGCGCTGGTATCAAGCGGACTTTTCATGCCGTTGGTTACCTTACTGAGTATTCTGGTACTGCTGGGTCTGAACAGCTATATCATGGTAACGACCAAAGACAATATGGACTGGCTCTATTCAGTTCAGATTGCGCTATTACTGGGTGGGGCCATAGCAATTGGCCTGATGTTGTACCGAATCAACCATCAACTTATGTTGCCACTGGCACACATGCGCAGCTGGGCCATGCGTATGCGTGGCGGCAACCTGTCTGCACGTATACCGGTACCGGGTCATGGTGAGTTCGCTGAACTGGTTAAAGATATAAACGGCCTGGGAAAAGACCTTGAAACACTCTCCAGAAGAATGGACGATCAGGTAAAAAAACAAACAGAACAAATTGAACAAAAAACACGGTCACTGGAAATTCTGTACGATGTGGCTGCCAGCATTAACACATCACGTAGTCTTGAAGATTTACTTCACCGCTTTTTAAACACACTGATGGGGGTCGTTAATGCCCGTGCTGCTACCGTCAGACTAATAACCGACGACAATCAGATGCGCCTGGTATCCAGCATCGGGCTTGATGAAAAAATCATAAAAGAAGAACAGCTGATACCTGTTGACCGTTGCATGTGTGGCAAGGCCTTTCAAAATGGCGATGTACTTACCCAGGATAATATCAGTCAATGTGGCGAATTTGCCGGACAGCCTTTCTTTGATCAGGATGATATTGAGATGATAGCCGTCCCGTTACAGCATGCCGGAAAGAACCTGGGTGTTTATAATCTGTTTGTTGAACAACGAAGTTTGCTTGAGCGGGAAGACATCAAGGAAATCCTGACCAGTATTGGTCGTCATCTGGGTATCGCTATTGAAACCTCACGTCTTGATGAAACCGCAAAAAGACAGGAGATTAACCAGGAACGCACCATGCTTTCTCATGAGCTGCATGATTCACTTGCACAAACACTTGCCAGCCTTCGTTTTCAGGCCAGAAACCTCGAAGACTCCCTACTGCACGCCGACAACGATACGGCTCGTCATGAGGTGTCCAATATCCAGAATGGTCTGGACGAAGCCTACACTGAATTACGTGAATTACTTTCACACTTCCGGGCCCCATTTGATGAACGTGGACTTATTTCTGCTATCGATAATGTCATAGACCGATTTCGTAAGGAAACAAATATACTGATATTTTTTCAGAACCAGTGGAACGAATTATGCATGCCTTCAACACTGGAAATGCAGGTTTTACGTATCGTACAGGAATCTCTGACGAATATACGTAAACACAGCAAGGCACATGCCGTACGCGTACTATTGCGCATGGATGAGAATAATGACTACAGTATTCTGATTGAAGATGATGGTATCGGTCTGAAAAACCGGGTCCTGGACGGCAAAGCAGGTGAACATATCGGTTTGTCTATTATGCAGGAACGCGCCAAACGTTTACATGGAAATCTGTCATTTGAAAGTGAGCCAGGTGAAGGCACACGCGTGATGCTTACATTCAAACCTGCCCCTGAAAAAGATCAATCTACCTTTACCAATATCTGACACATGAAACTCACTAATAAAAAGCTGACCCAGGTATAGCTATGCGTATAGTATTAATCGACGACCATGCCCTTTTCCGGATAGGACTGGAAGGTTTATTCGAAAGGCGTGGTATTGAAGTGGTCGCATCTGTAGGCGATGGCCACGAAGGTGTTAAGGTAGTTTTTGACAATAATCCCGACGTGGTACTACTTGATATGCGCATGCCTGATATTAACGGGATACAGGTACTCCAGAAGCTGCGCGATGAAGGGCTTGAAGCTCCTGTTGTAATGCTTACCACCAGCAATGATGAACGCGACCTGATCGAATCGCTAAGAAACGGTGCGGCCGGCTATTTACTCAAGGACATGGATCCGGACGATCTGGTTAATGCGTTACATGAAATCGTTAAAGGACAAACCGTGATTGCACCTGAGCTGACAGGCGTTCTGGCGAAGGTAGTCCAGTTTGGTGACGAGGCCATTGAAGAAGAGAACAAGCGTTTTGCCGAACTCACCCCACGCGAACACGAAATTTTATGTCACGTAGCAGAAGGCGAAAGCAACAAGGTGATAGCCAAAAAACTGGGTATATCGGACGGGACCGTAAAATTACATGTAAAGGCGATACTCAGAAAGCTTAAGATACATTCAAGGGTAGAAGCAGCTGTTATTGCGGTTGAGAAAAGCCTGTGTCAAAAAGACAAGCTGTAACAGAAAATAATTTATGACGGGATTTAAGATGAAGAATTACAGACAACTGGTTGAAGAAATCCTGCCTGGGATCAATGAACTTTTTCCATGGGATGTATCAGAAAAGCTGGACGACAAGGAAGCGCTACTCATTATAGATATTCGAGAACCTTATGAATACGATCGCTTACGTATTCATAACAGCATTAATGTACCACGTGGCATACTGGAATCGGCTTGCGATTATGGTTACGAGGAAACCGTTCCTGAACTTGCAGCTGCACGTGACCAGCAGGTAGTGCTGGTTTGTCGTTCAGGCAATCGCAGTGTGCTTGCGGCCAAAGTCATGCAGGAAATGGGCTACACAAAAGTCTATTCAATGAAGACAGGCATGGCCGGCTGGAATGATTATGAACTACCCATGATTAACAATAACAGTCAGGCCGTTAGTACAGATGAAGGTGACGAATATTTTGTCAGCCGTGTGAGACCAGATCAAATGCCTCCGAAATGATTGCAGATAACCTTAGCTGGAAACTTCCTTACATGTCTGATCGCCAGGTTCGATCTTTCGTGTCCTCAGGCTTTTCAAAAACCAGCGCGGCAGAGATAATTTATTTTCTGATGGAGCCTCACTACACAATCTGTTCTTACGGACCTTTATAACTACATCCTCATCCCATTGTTTTGTACCGGCCTGCTTTGCATGCTCCAGCATCCAGTCAAGTGAACAGGCCCCCAGTCCCTTTTTCAAGGTCCCTCCCACGTCAGAATGTACCCCTGGAAACCAACACTCCTGTATGGTGCTGTTATCATTATCTGCTGACGGTTTTGCGCGAATTACCCTGAAGCTGAAACGCTCCTCATCTATCGACATCGCATGTGCGCAATAGTGTACGACACCTGGTATGGATTTCCGGTAACCAATATCCTTCATGTTGGCTGGATTTCCGAATGAGCCCACAGAATCAAATAAGCCCAGAAAATCTATTTTTCCGTTTTCATCGTTCACACGGTTAGCAAATTCACGTGCAATCACCGCACCTCTTGAAAAACCGACAATAACTGTTTCCCTGCTTCCTTTCGATTGCCAGTATTTCCAGATTTCCAGTGCATCGAATATTCGCTCTTGCCCACCATGACCAGTGATCGATTCGATTATTTTGCTGACCTTAGTCCCCCTGCTACCAGGGCCAGTCGTATAAAACTTATGACGACTGTCGTATATATCATACATTCTGAAAACATTTGATAAATCGCCGGGAGTGTTGGTCGTACCATCAAATGCATAGATAGCCATAGCTTTCTCCATCAGGAATATTATCTATACTGACAGTATGTCACCGTCAGTGTAAATTGCTGTGACATTTTCACGTTAGACAGGGAAATCTGTCAGCCTTGCATCGTACAGGCTACGAAAGTATCGTCACACAAAACCTGACTCTATGTTCTATTTTTCTGTCTGGAACCAGTTCAGTTTTTCATGTAACTTGACCACTTCCCCGACAATAATAAGCGTCGGTGGATGTATCTCGGTTTCACGGATGATCTGCGGCATGGTCTCAAGTGTTCCTGTGATCACTTTCTGATCAGGCAGAGTTGCCTTCTGTACTAGCGCAATCGGCATAGTGGTAGGCATACCGTGAGCGATCATTTCCTTACAGATAATATCGACGCCATGTAGTCCCATGTAAAAAACAATGGTCTGCCGTGGCTGCACCAGGCCAGACCAGTTCAGGTTCATGGTTCCGTCTTTTAAGTGCCCGGTGGTGAACAGTACCGAGTGAGCGTAGTCTCGGTGCGTCAGTGGAATACCGGCATAGGATGCCACACCCAGCGCAGCGGTGATGGCAGGTACGACCTGAAACGGAATGCCTTCCTGGGTCAGGGTATCGATTTCCTCTCCCCCTCGTCCAAAAACAAACGGGTCGCCCCCTTTAAGCCGGCATACACGTTTGCCTTCCCTGGCCAGACGTACCAGCAAGTGATTAATGTCTTCCTGCTGCAGGGTATGTTTATCACGCTCCTTGCCTACATAGATAAAATCAGCGTCCTTGCGTGCCATGTCCAGTATGGGCTGTGAAACCAGTCGGTCATGTACGATGACATCTGACTGCTGCATCAACCTCAACGCGCGAAAGGTAAGTAAGTCAGGATCACCGGGGCCTGCGCCGACCAGATACACCTCTCCTGTGTCGCTGCTACCGTCAGATCTGCTCTGAATAGCCTTGTCGATCTCGGCCTGTGCCCGGTCATGTTGGCCGGCCAGCACCATTTCGACAATCGGGCCTGCCAGGATGTTTTCCCAGAAACGTCTGCGCTGGTCAACATTATCGTAAGCGGCCTTCACTGCGGTGCGATTGGCTTCCAGTAATTTACCCAGTTGACCGTATGCAGACGGGATAAGGGTTTCCAGACGCGTACGCAGGGTTCTGGCCAGTACCGGTGATGCGCCACCTGTTGAGACAGCCACCTGTACCGGTGAACGGTCGATGATAGACGGAACGATGAAGCTGCACAGATCCGGGTTATCAACCACGTTGACCGGTATGTTAACTGCCTGAGCAACCTCGGAAACCTTTTTGTTGACCGCCGCATCATCGGTTGCGGCTATCACCAACGCATAGTCTGACACGTTGACCGAATCAAATGTGCTGGCATCATGCGTGATGTCACCCTGCTCTGCCAGGTCTTTTAGTGACCCGGTAAGGTCTGGCGCCAGTACGTGTACCTTTGCCCCGGCACGCCGCAACAGCGCAATTTTACGTGTGGCAACCTCTCCACCGCCTACTACCAGGCACTGACGTTCGTTAATTGACATGAAAAGCGGGAAATAGTCCATGTATTCAGACCTTTATTGTTACGATTGCGTACTTAATCATACCTGAGTTTGAATGAAAATATACTGATTGGGGTAGGAAGCTATATACCCTGTTTTCCTGTCATTACGGGGGCGGTTTCTATATTACGCTAACCCCACCCATATACGGTACCAGCACATCCGGGACATGAATACGCCCTTCTGCATCCTGATAATTTTCCATCACCGCTACCAGTGTTCTGCCAACCGCCAGACCGGAGCCATTGAGGGTATGCACAAGTTCGGGCTTGCCTGTTTCCGGGTTACGCCAGCGCGCCTGCATACGACGCGCCTGAAAATCACCGGTATTGCTGCAGGATGATATCTCACGATATTTCCCCTGCCCGGGTAACCAGACCTCAAGATCATAGGTTTTGACTGCCGAGAAGCCCAGGTCTCCGGTACACAGCTCGACCACGCGATAGGGCAAGCCCAGCTTCTGTAATACGGTTTCAGCATGTGTTGTTAATTCTTCCAGCGCATCGAACGACTGCCCGGGTTTAACCAACTGTACCATTTCGACTTTTTCGAACTGATGCTGACGAATCATACCCCGGGTATCTCGGCCATATGAACCGGCTTCCGAGCGGAAGCACGGCGTGTGGGCCACCCAACGTTGTGGCAGATCATCAGCGGACAGGATGCTGTCTCTGGCCATATTGGTTAAGGGTACTTCTGAGGTAGGAATCAGGTAGTATGGGAAGTCACCTTTAAGTGCAAACAGGTCTTCCTCGAACTTGGGCAACTGGCTGGTACCCAACAGGCTTTCTGCGTTGACCATGAACGGGACATTCGCTTCGGTGTAACCATGTTCTTCGGTGTGCAGGTTCAGCATGAACTGGGCCAGTGCCCGATGCAGGCGAGCCATCGGGCCGCGCATTACCGCAAAACGGGAGCCCGTCAGTTTGCTGGCTGTTTCAAAATCCAGCAGTCCATCTCGCTCACCCAGATCGACATGATCTTTGGGTTCAAATTCAAATTCAGGCAACTCACCCCAGCGGCGTATTTCAACATTATCGTCTTCTGATTGCCCGTCTGGCACCGATTCATGTGGAATATTAGGGACACCCATGAACAGCTCGTTCAATTGCTGCTGAAGTCCTGCCAGCGTTTTTTCACCTTCTTTAAGCTCGTCGCCCAGGCGCGCCACTTCATCCAGCTGGGGCTTGATGTCTTCGCCTGCAGCCTTGGCCTTGCCGATCAATTTTGAACGGATGTTACGCTCATTCTGCAAGTCCTGGGTTTTAACCTGAAGTTCCTTACGCCGACTGTCCAGTTCACTGAATGCCTTGCCGTCAAACTGGTAGCCACGGCGAGATAACTCTGTAGTAAGCTGTTCCAGGTCCTGACGAAATCGTTTTGGGTCTAGCATGTTACTGATTAGCCCTTCAAGTTTGCTTCGGCCGCCCAGCTTACTATATGACCCGGCTCTATCATAGTACCGGGAAGCTTATCGATATTTTCGAGTATCTGATCGATCTTCTCTGCAAAATCGTAGAACTCAACTACCACTGGCAGATTGAGTGACATATCCAGCAAGCTGGAGGAATGTATGACGCCTGATTTACCGTATCCGCTGATGCCGCGAAACACCGTAACACCCCTGACCTTTTCCTGATCATGCAGGTAGGCCATTAGTTTATCGAGATGTGCCTTTTCTTCGGTGAGGTAGATTCTTACCATTTTGACTGCTACCCTTTTCATATTTGCCTTCCTATAAGTACGCCTGCCCAGACCGCAGCAAGACACAACACGACGCTTAGAATAATGTTGACGGCTGCCCGGCTTAGTTCGCCATTTTCAATCAACAACAAGGTCTCTATCGAAAAAGTTGAAAACGTCGTGAACGCACCGAGTAAACCGATCTGTAATGCCGCACGCCACTCCATGCTTAGACTGACACGCTCCAGTAACAGGATATATAAAATACCCATTAACAATGAACCCAGCACATTAACGGCCAGTGTTCCATACGGGAAACTCCGACCCAATATTGCGTATACACCGTTAGACATCAGGTAACGACCCACCGCACCAATGGCACCTCCGGAGGCTATCGCGAGCAGATGGTTCATAATGTTTTCTCTTCTCTCTGTGGTTTGTGCCTGGCCTGTTTGTCCAGTTCACGCAGGTGCTGCATTTTCTCGGCGATACGTATTTCCAGCCCACGTGCCACCGGTTCGTAAAAACGGGGTTCTTTCATATCATCCGGAAAATAATGTTCGCCTGCGGCATAGGCCTCTGGCTCATCATGGGCATATCGATATTCACGACCATAATCGAGTGACTTCATTAATTGGGTTGGCGCGTTACGTAAATGCAATGGCACTTCCTGACTACCCTGCTGCCGCACGGTTTTCATGGCTTTACCAAAGGCACTGTACACTGCGTTACTCTTGGCTGCACAGGCCATATAAATGACTGCCTGAGCCAGTGCCAACTCACCCTCGGGCGGACCCAGACGCTCCAGTACATCCCAGGCATTCAGTGCCAGCTGCAGGGCGCGCGGGTCGGCGTTACCAATATCCTCACTGGCCATACGTACTGCACGCCGGGCGATATACAAGGCATCACAACCGCCGTCCAGCATGCGGCACAACCAGTATAGCGCTGCGTCCGGGTTAGAGCCTCTGACGGATTTATGTAATGCTGAAATCTGGTCGTAAAACTGTTCGCCCTTGTTATCAAAGCGACGCACCCCATCACTTAAAACAGACTTGAGCACCGCTTCGTCTATCACGTTTCCCTCATCACCCGGTTGCGCGAGGTCAGATGCTATCTCAAGCAGATTCAGCGCACGGCGTGCGTCACCATCAGCCGCCTGAGCCAGTTTGTCTCGGGCGCTGTCGCTCATCACCAGCCCAAGATCTGCCAGACCATCATCATGGTCTGACAGCGCACGGTCGATCACCTGGCGCATCTCTTTAACGCTCAGTGACTTCAGCACATAGACCCGCGAGCGCGAAAGCAATGCATTGTTTAATTCAAAGGATGGGTTTTCAGTTGTCGCGCCAATAAACACTACCGTACCATCTTCAACATGCGGTAAAAATGCATCCTGCTGGGATTTGTTAAATCGATGTACTTCATCAACAAACAGTACGGTGTCCCTGCCCTGATCGCGCAGAAAACGTGCCTGCTCTACCGCTGCACGAATGTCCTTCACACCTGATAACACGGCAGACAATTTAATAAACTCGGCGTTGACACGTTGCGCGATCATGTTGGCCAGGGTTGTTTTTCCTGTGCCGGGCGGCCCCCAGAACAACATGGAATGCAGATTACCTGTTTCAAGTGCCTGACGTAATGGCCGACCTTCTCCTAACAGATGTGACTGACCAATAAACTCTTCCAGGGTATTGGGCCGCATGCGTTGTGCCAGTGGTACGTGGTTCTGTTGTGGCTTGTTAGCGCTCATGGTCCGGTTATTGATAATAACTATTCGGTGTTTCCGACCACATCAGCGCCCTTGGGAACGTGAAATACAAACTGGTCAGGATTAATCGTGATATTGGTTTTAAGGTTATCGAACTGGATGCGCGTCAGTTGACCAAGTGCATCCTCGAATTCCATTATCTGCAACTGTTTTTTAAATGCCAGACGCACCAGCCTGAAGTCAGACTCTGACTTGCGTGGAAATAACTCCACCCATAGCATGCCATCCTTTTTCCCCAGGTCCTTGATGATGAAATCATCATCCAGCACACGTTTGCCATTTAATAACATAGAAGGTGCATTGCCCAATACTTCGCTAATCAGCTTTACAGTTACCTGCTCCAGATCACTGTCGTATATCCAGAAACGTTTACCATCAGCCAGTAATAACTGGGGATAGGGTTTACTATAATCCCAGCGAAAACGGTTAGGCCTTTGTATTAACAGTTTACCACTGGATTGTTGCACGGCTTCACCATCACTGTCGTACAAGGTCTGTTTAAACCCTGCGCTCAGGCTGTTTACCTGGGTGTTAAATTCATTCAGCCTGTCAATCGCCGTGACGGCGAGAACAGCTGATGAAAATCCTGACAAAGTCAGCGTGATGATTAAAAGTCTTAGCGTTAACATCGTTTTCTCTCTAGTCTTTTGGGCCCGGGTTAACCAGTACTTCGCGGCTACCGTTGGATTGCATGGTGCTGACAATGCCGGCCGCCTCCATCGTCTCGATCATCCGTGCGGCACGGTTATAACCAATTTTCAGACGCCGTTGAACCGCAGATATTGATGCCCGCCTACTTTCAATTACCAGGCCTACTGCCTCATCATATAGCGGGTCTGCTTCTGTATCCTGATCCAGCGGTCCTTCTCCCGGCAAGCGTACCTCGCTTTCCTGTGCCTCGGATGTAATTTCTTCAAGGTACTCGGGTGGATTGTTCTGTTTTAGATAGTCTACTACGCGGTGCACTTCCGGGTCTGACACAAACGCACCGTGTACGCGAGTGGGTACACCACTACCGGCGGTGAGATAAAGCATATCACCGTGCCCCAGTAGCTGCTCGGCACCCATTTGATCGAGAATGGTACGTGAGTCAATCTTTGACGAAACCTGAAACGCAATGCGTGCCGGTATGTTGGCCTTGATCAGGCCGGTAATCACATTCACTGAAGGCCGCTGGGTTGCCAGTATCAGATGAATACCGGATGCGCGCGCTTTTTGTGCCAGACGCGAAATCAGTTCTTCCACCTTCTTACCGACCACCATCATCATGTCGGCAAACTCATCAATCACCACGACGACCATCGGTAAATGTACCAGCAAGGGTGGTGGCTTGCTCGGGTCTTCATGACCGCTGTCATTCCATACCGGATCGGTTAAGGGTTCACCCTTGTCTTCGGCATCTTTAATCTTGCGGTTATAGCCTGCAATGTTTCTGACGCCTAACGCTGCCATTAATTTGTAGCGACGTTCCATTTCACCCACACACCAGCGCAGCGCATTGGCCGCATCTTTCATGTCGGTCACAACCGGTGTCAGCAAATGCGGGATACCTTCATAAACTGACAGCTCCAGCATCTTCGGATCGATCATGATCATGCGCACATCGGCAGCCGTTGCCTTGTACAGCAAGCTGAGTATCATCGCGTTGACCGCAACTGACTTACCCGAACCGGTCGTACCGGCTACCAGTAAATGCGGCATCTTGCCCAGATCAACTACAGTCGGCTGACCGCTGATATCCTTGCCCAGCGCCAGCGCAAGTGGCGAGTTGACTGCGTCGTAGGCCTTCGCATGCAGGATTTCACTCAGGTACACCATTTCCCGGTGTTCATTGGGTATTTCCAGCCCAATAACGGATTTTCCGGGGATCACCTCGACCACACGCACGCTGACTACCGACAATGAACGCGCCAGATCCTTGGACAATGCGGTGATCTTGCTGACTTTGACACCCGCTGCCGGCTGTATTTCAAAACGGGTAATAATCGGACCCGGATGTACCGACACCACCTCGACCTCGATACCAAAGTCTTTCAACTTTATTTCAACCAGGTGTGACATGGCATTGAGCGCTTCATCTGAATAGCCATGTTTCTGGACTTTAGGTACATCCAGTAGCGATAGCGGCGGCAGAACAGAATCAGCCGGCATATCAAACATCTGTACCTGTTTTTCTTCCTCAATACGAGGACTGGGCGGTATTTCGTTTAGCACAGGCTCAATACGGGGAGGCTTGCGCTGTTGTTTTTTCTCTGTTTCCACCTTGATGGTTTCTACACGCAGTGAACGCGCCTTGCGGCTTTGCATCGACTCACGCATGTTGATCCATAAGGCAGTGATACGGTAACCCACTTCCAGTGTCCAGCGACCGACCTGATCCATTACCCATATCCATGACAGGCTGGTAAACAGAGTGATGCCTGTCAGGAATAGCGTCAGCAGGAATAAGGTCATACCCAGCAGGCCAAATACGGACAACATCTCCATCACCGCCAGGCCGAGTACGCCACCACCACCGGCACTGTCCTGTGGCAGGGCCATTTCGTTTACATAAAAATGCAGGGTCGCCAGACCCGTGCCACTGAGCATGGTGAGCAGGAAGCCGACCCAACGCATGGCATGCAAGCGTGTATTAAACCCATGTTCTGAAGGAAACCCACGGTATAGCAGCACACCGCCGTAGATAATCATCAACGGCAACAGGTAGGCCATATATCCAAACAACAGGAACAGCACATCGGCAAACCATGCACCCACCTGGCCACCTCGATTGAGAACAGGCTGGCCGTTAGACAGGCCGCTGTTGGTCCAGCCCGGGTCCTGATGATGGTAGGTTAGTAGCGCGATGATCAGGTAGACCCCGATCGCGATAAAAATCAGCAGCAGGCCTTCGCGCACACCACGGGTGATGTGCGCAGACATTGGAATTGCATCTGCCCTGGTACGTCTGGCCTGGCCCACTGGAGTTAACCTTTCACTATAGATTTATCGTATAACTATATATATTATAAGAGATCTTATTCTTTTTTAAGAGCCTGCGCAACAACCGAATTCATAATTTGGCCAACCCTGATATTAATCGCATCACTGAGTACCTGAGACGCCTGGCCTGCACCTTGATCCGCATCATCGGCCAGCCTGAGTACGTAGGGTAACAGCACTGCGGACAAGGCCTGTGAAGCAGTACGGGCAACTGCCCCCGGCATATTGGTCACCCCGAAATGTATCACATCTGCGTAACGAAAAACCGGGTCATTATAGTCAGTGGGCCGGGTAGTTTCGATGCATCCCCCCTGATCGACCGAGATATCCA
>DRJJ01000251.1 GCA_011052255.1 Gammaproteobacteria bacterium
GAGCCCTATTCCATCAGTATGGTTATCCAGGATTATCAGCGTACGCACCCCGGTTCTTTGGGCTCGAATATCCAGATTATTGCTACCGATATCTCATCCAGCATTCTGGCGCATGCCAAGGAAGCGCGTTACGACAAAATAGCGATAGGCAGAGGTCTGGCGGAAGATTTCAAGACCCGCTATTTTCAGAAAGCAGGAGAGCAGTGGGAAGTTATTGAACCCATTCGAAAAAGAATTCAGTTTCGCCAGATTAACCTGATGCAAAGTTATGCTTTAATGGGACGTTTCGATATCATATTTTGCCGAAATGTACTGATCTATTTTTCTGGTGAGGCCAAGCAAGACATACTCGAGCGCATGACAGGTAGCCTGAATCAAAACGGGCATCTGGTTCTGGGGGGCTCTGAATCTCCTGGTAATGCAGGCCGGCACTATTCAATGGAGCGTCATGGTGGTGGTATGGTCTATAAGCTGAAATCCTGAGCGATTTATAACACCCTCACCTTCCAGATAAAAAATAGCCCGTCTGTCTATGGATATGCCCGTATCGAGCAATATCCTGTTTCTGTTCATCTCATCTATTTGTTTTTTGCCGCCCTGCGGGTATCGGCAATCCTTGCCGTTGTGCTCGTCTTTTGCGGAAATTGTTTGCCACTTCGATATGCCATCTCAGGAAAATACATGGTAACTATTTGTATTTACTAAATATTATAAATCTGGCACGGCATTTGCTCTAAACCAGTCATTAGTAACGATCTGGAGCAGAAAATGCCAATCAGTTTTAACGCAGCACTCGGTAGTCATGAGCAGGCATTGCAGTTGCGTGCCGAGCGCATGCAAGTGCTGGCATCGAATATTGCAAATGCTGAAACACCCGGTTATAAGGCAAAAGACTTCAACTTTGCAGAGGCATTAAAACAGGCAACAGGCAAACAGACCACAGGCAACGGCGTGCGTATGCAAACAACCCAGGCAGGGCATATGTCGGCACAGGGTACCACGAGCATGGGCGCAGAAATGCAATACCGGGTGCCGATGCAGCCGACGATAGACGGCAACAGTGTGGATATACAGCAAGAACGTGCGAAGTTTTCAGAAAACGCAGTGGCGTACCAAACCACGCTAAAAATTCTGAACGGTAAATTCAAAGGCATGATGGGTGCCTTGAAAGGAGAATAGAGATGGGACTGGGAAAGGTTTTTGATATTGCGGGTACAGCCTTAAGTGCTCAGAGTATTCGTTTGAACACCGTGGCCAGTAATATGGCCAATGCAAACAGTATCAGTTCTACACCTAATGGCGTTTACAGATCCAGACAGCCGGTGTTTTCTGCAATCATGGATAACAGTCTCAGTGGAGACAACACATCGGTTGGTGTTCGGGTAGTAGATATCGTAGAGAAACAGGGCGATGTCAATAAGGTGTTTGACCCAGGTAATCCACGCGCCGATGCATCTGGTTTCGTTTATCAATCCAATGTAAACATTATTGAAGAAATGACGAATATGATATCGGCATCGCGTTCGTATCAAAATAATATTGAAGTAATGAATACAGCAAAACAGTTAATGCTAGCCACCCTGCGTTTGGGTGAGTAGTCAATAAAGTCGTGGAGTAAAGGTAATGCAAAACACAATCGATACAAGTATTTCAAGTCAGCTCGGATTGTCGGCACCAGCAGCTAACAAAGAAAATGATAAGGTGTTGCAACAGGATTTCCTGAAGTTAATGGTTACACAGTTGCAAAATCAGGATCCTTTCAAGCCAATGGAAAGCGGTGATTTCCTGGGTCAAATAGCACAGTTCGGTACTTCATCCGGCATTAGCGAATTGAATCAGTCATTCAAGTCACTGGCAGGTTCATTATCATCCAATCAGAACATGCAAATGGTTTCACTGGTAGGTCGTAGTGTACAAATTCCTTCTGACACGACATATTTCGATGGTCAGTCTTCAGCTAAGGGAGGCTTTTCACTACCTGTTACTGCAAGTGATGTAACAGTAAGCATTTATGACGGCAGTGGCGAATTAATGAGAAGCATCAGCATGGGTACATTGCAGCCAGGCGCGCAATCGTATAGCTGGGGAGGAATCAAAAATGATGGAACAGCCGTAGCGCCGGGAAATTATTCTGTAACCGTTGATGCCATGATAGATGGAGAATCAGTGGCATTGGAACATCTGGCAACAGCGCAGGTTAACAGCGTAACGCTGAATGCCGTCGGCAGTTCACAACTGGAACTGCAGGGATTGGGTAGCCGTAGTTTTGCGGACGTAAGACAAGTATTCTGAATTCACAGTAGCAGGAGAGTAAGACTATGCCATTTACTATAGCATTAAGCGGGTTAAACGCAGCATCATCAGACCTTCGTGTCATCGGGAATAATGTTGCCAATTCCAGTACCACGGGTTACAAATCATCTCGTGCTGAATTTGCAGATATATTCGCGTCATCAAATCTCGGTGTCACAGCCAATGCGATTGGTAACGGGGTACGTGTATCATCGGTTACACAGCAGTTTTCCCAGGGTAACATCAGTTTTACGGATAACAATCTTGATCTGGCAATTAGTGGTCAGGGCTTCTTTCGTCTAAATGACAACGGCACAACAGCATACACTCGTGCCGGTGCATTCGGTGTTGATCGTGATGGCTTTGTCGTTAACAGTCAAAATCAGAAATTAACAGCCTTTCAGGCTGACAGTAATGGGAATATTACAGGCGGTCTGGGTGATTTACAGCTCAGCACGGGTGACCTGCCACCACAGGCCTCATCTTCAGTATCGATGTCAGCCAATCTTGATTCAACCCAGTCAGCAGTTACGGCTCCGTTTAATCGCACCGATCCGACGACTTATAACAACTCTACATCTGTCACTGTCTATGACAGCCTGGGCAATCCATTGTTGATGACAACGTATTATCAGAAGCAGGCAACTCCTGGTAACACATGGAATCAGTATGCCTATCTAACAGAACCAGACGGAACAGTGGATGAAATGATCCCTGCGGGTGGCGCTTCAGGCGACCCGGTGGTAATGACATTTAATAATGCGGGCGCACTGTCTGGTGTAGTGCCCAACACGGGTTCATCGACTGTTGCTGACTATTCCGCAGTTACACTGGGAACCGGTGCTGCCAATTTGCAAGTTACGAATACATTGACAAATGTTACGCAGTTCGGTAGTGCATTTGCTGTCACAGCGCTAAGCCAAGATGGTTTTTCAACCGGCCGATTGAGCGGAGTTGATATCGGTGAAACAGGTATTGTCACAGCGCGTTACACCAATGGTCAGTCACGCACATTAGCTCAGGTCGCGATGGCAAATTTCACTAACCCTACTGGATTAAGACAGTTAGGTGATACCACCTGGGTAGAAGCATTTGATTCAGGTGCACCACTTGTCAGCGCACCCGGTAGTGGTAGTCAGGGCTTGTTGCAGTCAGGTGCACTGGAATCATCAAATGTGCAAATCACTGAACAATTGGTAAACATGATTACAGCACAGCGTAATTTCCAGGCAAATGCCCAGGTTATCTCAACTGCTGACACGATCACGCAAACGATTATCAATATCCGTTAAACAAGACCGGTACGGCTAACAAGAGGGATTTATAATGGATCGTGGTTTATTTATCGCCATGTCAGGCGCCAAGCAGGCATTAAGCGCACAAGCGCTAAATGCCAACAACCTGGCCAATATGAACACAACAGGTTTTCGAGCAGATCTGGCAAGAGTCCGTGAGTTGCAAATACAGGGAACAGGGCTGCCAACACGAGTCTATGGTGTGATTGAAAATAACGGTGTATCAACCACACCTGGCGATATTAAACATACTGGTAATGACCTGGATGTTGCCATTCAGGGAAAAGGGTTCCTGGTTATCATGGGGCCGGATGGTCAGGAAGTACTGAGCAGAGCAGGGAGTTTACAGGTTGATTCAGCCGGACAACTCCTGACCGCATCAGGCAGACAAGTGGTGGGTAACGGTGGCCCGATTACCTTGCCGCCTTTTGAAAAAGTCGAGATCGCGAACGATGGAACAATATCGATTTTGGGCCAGGGGCAGGATCCCTCAACACTTGCGGCAGTAGATCGCCTCAAGCTTGTTAACCCTCCGGTGGCTAGTCTGTCAAAGAATGCGTATGGACTGTTAACGGCAGGGACCGGAGCCGAGCTTGTAGAAGATGAAGAAGTAAAAGTAGTTTCTGGATCCATCGAGGGCAGTAATGTCATTGCAATTAATGCAATGACCACCATGATTGATCTTGCCAGAAAATATGAATCGTATGTCAAGTTAATGAAAACGATGGAAGAAATAGACACTAATTCGACCAAGATATTGTCACTTTCGTAGGCACAGAATAACACACCAGACTGAACGTGAATAAAGACAGACAAGCTTAAAGAGGTAATTGATATGGATCCAGCACTTTGGATAGCAAAAACGGGCGTAGATGCACAGCAAACTCGAATGGCCGTCATCTCGAATAACCTGGCAAACGTAAACACAACAGGCTTCAAGCGTGACCGTGCTGTATTTGAAGACCTGCTTTATCGTAATGTACGGCAGGTAGGGGCGCAATCTTCCCAGAATACGCAAGTGCCTACCGGACTCGCTATTGGCTCAGGTGTTCGTTCAGTTGCAACTGCCAAGGTGTTTTCCCAGGGCAATCTGGTGAAGACTGATAATGACCTTGACATGGCCATACAAGGTCGTGGTTTTTATCAGGTATTAATGCCGAGCGGATCAACCGGGTACACCCGCGCTGGGAACTTTCAGCTTGATGCAACAGGGCAGGTGGTGACGCCGAGTGGGTACCCGGTTCAGCCTTCTATTACGATACCGAACGGCGCCTTAAGTGTGACAATTTCGTCAGACGGAATCGTTAGCGTGCTATCGGCAGGTAATACCGCTCCCACACAGGTAGGCACGATACAAACAGCAGATTTTGTTAATCCGGCTGGACTTCAGGCCAAGGGCGAGAATATATTTCTGGAATCTGTATCCAGTGGTAGCCCACAGACGGGTAATCCGGGAATCAATGGCCTGGGTACATTGCAGCAGGGCTTCCTGGAGACATCCAATGTCAGCGTAGTAGAAGAGCTGGTAAATATGATCGAGACACAGCGCGCATTTGAGATGAACTCAAAGGCAATTTCGACCATGGATGAAATGCTGAGATTTGTCGGTAACCAGCTTGGTTAATGGGTAATTTATTTGGCATATTTTCAGAATGTGGCATGAAAATCGCAAGATCTGAGTATTAGATATAATTTTGACACCAGGGTAAAGCATATGAAGCATCACCTGTTACTAAAATCCGGACTCCTGGTGAGTAGCCTGTTTCTGACTGCTTGCGGATCGATACAGGAAAAACCAGCGGAGAATTATACAGCAACAAATCCTGTCAGCACTATGACAGCTGTTTCTGCCTCCGGGTCAATCTATAATACACAATCTGCGCTATCACTTTTTGAGGATCATAAAGCAGGGCGTATCGGCGATATCCTGACTATTGTTCTACAGGAAGATACCAAGGCGAAAAAGAATGCCGAGACCAGCCTGAATAAATCGACCAGCATCGATACTGGAATGCCCAAACTGTTCGGACGACCTGCAACGATAAATGGCACGGAAGTGTTGAGCTTTAATGTAGAGAGCGATACAGAATTCGAAGGTAAAGGTGATAGTCAGCAGAGTAATCAGTTATCGGGAACCATTAGTGTAACCGTCTATGGGGTATTTCCAAACGGAAACCTGCAGGTAAGAGGTCAGAAATTTGTAAAGCTCAACCAGGGTGAAGAGTATATCCAGATATCAGGCATTGTCCGGCCATCCGATATCGGTGCAAATAACCAGGTACTTTCTACACAGGTGGCTGATGCACGAATAACATACAGCGGAACGGGTGCTGTGGCAGATAGTAATTCGGCAGGCTGGCTTACACGTTTCTTCGTCAGCGCAATATGGCCATTTTGAGGAACCGGATATGAGTTTGATACGATATTCAAAAGGAGATAACAGGCAGGTCCTGATTACTATCAGTGCAATTATTCTGGTGCTGGTTTCTGGTCTGGTAAATACTGCAAAAGCAGAACGCCTGAAAGACCTGGTGTCAATTAGTGGTATAAGGACGAATCAACTGGTTGGATACGGACTCGTAGTCGGGCTGGATGGTACAGGTGACCAGACCAATCAGACAGTTTTTACGGTACAGAGTCTCAGAAGCATGTTGCGAAGGTACGGCATAACATTGCCAAAAAACGCCAATCCACGCCTTGATAATGTCGCGGCAGTGTCTATACATGCAGTGTTGCCACCATTCGCAAAAATAGGGCAGAATATTGATATAACCGTATCATCTCTGGGTAATGCAGACAGTCTCAGGGGCGGCAGTTTATTGCTGGCACCATTAAAGGGTATAGATGGCCAGACATACGCAATGGCACAGGGGAATCTTGTTGTTGGAGGATTTGGAGCGAAAGGAAATGATGGCTCACGTGTTGTTGTCAATGTACCCAGTGCAGGTCGGATTCCTAACGGTGCCACAGTAGAAAAACTGGTACCGAACACATTTTCTTCTAATGACAAGATCACCCTGAACCTGCATGCAGCAGATTTCACTACTGTTAACAGGATAACCGTTGCTATTAACCGCATGATTGGCCCTGGTACAGCGCATTCTGTTGATGCGGTATCAATTGATGTTAATGCTCCAAAAGACAGCTCTCAAAGAGTGGCGTTTATTTCGTTTCTTGAGGGGATTTCGGTCGATCCGGCAGATCCACCAGCCCGGATTATCGTAAATGCCAGAACAGGAACTATTGTTATTGGGCAGCACGTCAGAGTATTACCGTTTGCTGTAACGCATGGAAGCCTGACCGTTTCAATAACAGAATCGCAGAACGTAAGCCAGCCAGCCGCATTCGCGAGGCGTGGCAGGACAGTGGTTACAGGTGAGTCTGATATCAATATTGATCAGAAAAAATCACATATGTACCTGTTCGAAACCGGTGTTACCTTACGTGAACTGGTGCGTGCAGTTAATGAAGTAGGGGCAGCACCAGGCGATTTAATGGCCATCCTGGAAGCGCTTAAACAGTCTGGTGCACTACGTGCAGAACTGATAGTGATATAGGCTAACACAGTGGATATAGGCTCTACAGCATTATATACAGATTTTTCAGATCTAAATGAGCTGAAATATAATAAATCTATTGATGAAAAAACACGCCTTAAAGCCGTCGCAAAACAATTTGAAGGGATTTTTTTGCAAATGATGCTCAAGTCCATGCGTGATGCGAATATGGGCGATGACCTGTTTGATAATGACCAGTCAAAGATGTATCAGGATCTTTTTGATAAACAGATATCTTTGGAGCTTGCAGGAAAAAATGGTTTTGGCCTGGCAGATATGATGGTTAAACAAATGGACAAAACACAAATCGAATCGGCTAATTCAGATAAAGGGATTACAGATTATCAGCGTAGTCCTGTCACAGTCATAAAAGACGTTGTCGACAATGAGATGGCTAATGTGAATGCGATGCAGGTAAGACGTTCCAGTATCGGGAACAGCAGCGAGTCGTTGACAATAAAAACAACTGAAAATTCGGATGTGGATACAAAGAAAATATCAACCGAAAAAACACAGGCGAATGAATGGGGTACACCGGAAGGGTTTATCAAATCCATGGTTCCCTATGCCCGTTCAATAGCCGGGAAGCTTGGCCTTAATCCAGCATTTATCGTTGCACAGGCAGCGCTTGAAACTGGCTGGGGTGCTCATATTATAAAAACGGCCACAGGTGCTAGTAGCAATAATCTGTTCGGAATAAAGGCAGGTAGTTCATGGCAGGGTAACACCGTTCAATCAAAAACGCTGGAATTCAGTGATGGTATTATGAGACAGGAAAAAGCGACATTTCGATCCTATTCTTCAGTGGATGATGCTTTTCGTGATTATGCCAGGTTCCTGACCGATAACGATCGATACAGCAATGTTGTTAACAGTGGTTATGATGTTGAACAGTTTACCAGTAACTTAAGCAAGGCAGGGTACGCAACCGACCCTGTCTATGCGGATAAGATCAAGATGATAGTACAGAGTGATCGTATGAAATCCCTGATGAAGAGCGCATATTAATGCGTAGTATACATCACATTAAACCCCCTCTCCCACAGGGAGAGGGTTGGGGTGAGGGGAACAATACCTCTTCATCGGGTTTGCTCAGGAGAACATAATGGCAGGACTTATTGATATTGGCGTGTCAGCCTTGCTGGCTAATCAGCGTGCATTGAGTACCACCAGCCAGAACATTGCCAATGCAAATACAGAAGGTTATACGCGCCAGCGTACAGAGCTTTCATCGCGGTCACCACAGTTTGTGGGCGTAGGTTTTCTGGGTAATGGTGTTCAGGTTGCAAATATTGTTCGTATTTATAACCAGTTTCAGACAGATCAAATCAGAAGTTCAACAACTGCCTTTAACCAGCAGGATACAGTATTTCGTTTCGCCAGCCAGGTTGACAACATACTGGCCGATCAAACATCCGGGTTACAACCGGTTTTGAACGGTTTGTTCAGCGGGTTACAGGATTTATCGAACAACCCGGCATCATTAGCTAACCGCGATGTATTTTTAAGTGATGCAAATGACTTTACCAGCCGACTGCAGATGCTGAATAACCGCTTAAATGGTATCAGTGGCTCTGTAAGCACTGAAATATCGAGCTCTATCGATGAGATCAATTCATTGACCCAGGGCATTGCCGGTCTTAACCAGAACATTGTTGCAGTGTCCGGAAGTGGGGGTCAACCTAATGACTTGCTTGACCAGCGTGACCAGCTGGTAACACAACTATCCGGTCTGGTGTCGGTCAATACTGTTACGCAGACAGATGGCTCATTAAGTGTTTATATTGGCAATGGCCTGGCCATTGTTTCCGGTGTGAACTCTCAGTCACTATCCACCATTCAGGATGACTACAATTCGACAAGACTTAATGTGGCATTCACATATGGTGGCAATACTGTGGATATCAGCAACCAGTTAACAGGTGGCAAGCTGGGCGGCCTGATGCAATTCCGGTCTCAGGTGCTGGATGACGGGCTTAACCAACTGGGAAGAGTCGCCGTAGGATTAACATCGATGCTCAACAATCAAAGTCAGCTGGGCATAGATTTGAACGGCAATATGGGAGGCCTGTTATTTACTGACCTGACCAGCACTCAATCTGTAGGAAGTACTAATAACTCAGGCGCAACAGATGTAGTCTATAACGCTACCGTTTCTGATGCAGGAATTTTACGGGCCAGTGATTATGAGCTGAGCTTTGATGGTACAAACTATAGCCTAACGAGACTTTCAGATTCAACACCGGTCGGTAGCGCCGCTTCTATAGCAGCCTTGTCTGCTATCGTTACACCAACAGAGGGCTTTAATATCAGTCTGACGAGTGGTGCCACGGTCAATGCTGGCGATCGTTTTCTGATTTCACCTACACGTAATGCCGCTGGTCTGGCAGACGTGGCGATTACAGATTCTCGTGATATTGCAGCCGCAGCACCCATACTGGCACAGGTAAGCAACCTGGGTGCAAACAGCACCGCTTCGATAGCACCGGGTGCGGTGTCAAGCGGGCCACCCGTAGACCCAAATCTGACCCAAACAGTAACAATTACCTTCACTGGCCCAGGTACCTTTGATGTTGCCGGCACCGGTACCGGTAACCCAACAGGTGTCTCCTATACTTCTGGTAGTGATATCACATATAACGGCTGGACCACACAAATCAATGGTGTGCCGCAGGTGGGTGATACATTCACTATTCAGCTTAATAGTAATTCGGCGGGTGATAACAGGAACAGTTTATTAATGGGTGCCACTCAGAATCTGAACGTAATCGAGAATAATACCCTGACCATACAGGAAGCATTTGGCAGGTTGGTATCCAGCACGGGAGCACAAACACGGAGTGCAGAGTTTGGTGCCGATGCACAGAGCGTATTGCTTGGTCAGGCGATAAATGAACGGCAATCCACATCAGGAGTAAACCTTGATGAAGAGGCGGCGAATATACTGCGTTTTCAGCAGGCGTATCAGGCCTCAGCCCAGATTATCAGTATTTCGAATTCACTATTCGATTCAATACTCAACGCTTTACGGTGAGGTTGGTCATATGAGAGTCTCAAGTTTTATGATGTCACAGGCATCAATAGATAATATACTCAAGCAACAAAGCGATTTACTACGCGCCCAGTCACAATTATCATCGGGTAAGAAGATATTATCACCTTCAGATGATCCGGTAGCCACACGAAAAATACTTGATCTGAATGACGTTATTTCAACCTTTGAGCAATTTCAGCGTAATTCAGATACAGCAGGTTTTAGCCTGTCACTGGAAGAAAGTGTACTCACCAGTGCAACAGATTTATTGCAAAGGGCCAGAGAGCTGGCTGTACAAGGCCTGAATGACCCGACAGGTGGTATTGGACGCGATAAAATAGCAAGTGAGATCAGACAGATACAAGACCAGCTGTTATCGCTTGCCAATACGCAGGATTCAGATGGTCAGTACATATTTGGTGGTTTTAACAGTACCAATATCCCGTTCAGTGGCGATGGTGCAGGAAACTTTACCTTCGCAGGAGATCAGGGACAAAAGCTGTTGCAGGTAAGTTCTACACGGCAGATCGCAGCAGGTGATTCCGGATACGGCATATTTATGAGATTACCCGGTACGACTGCCAATGCATTTGATACCTTGTATGATTTAGCCACTAGTCTGGATGCCAATGCACCAACACAGGCCTCACTAAATGATATCGACGCCATTATGCAGAATATCCAGACCACGCGTGCCAGTGTGGGTGCCAGACAGAATGCTGTAGACAACCAGAAAACGGTAAATGGTGATGTGATCTTTTCAAGCAAGGAAATTCTGTCAAGCACACAAGATATAGATATTTCAGAGGCAGTAATCGAATTGAACAAACGCTTGACGGGTTTACAGGCTGCACAGCAGACGTATACCAAAATTCAGGGATTGTCGTTATTTAACTTTCTTTGACAGGAGTTTAATGGTAATAATGTTGTTAGTATTTTTCTTGCGAAGTAAGGGAATATTATATGCATGACAGGCTCAAGGTCACAACTGTAGTTGGCACTCGCCCGGAGCTGATACGATTGTCGAGAATTATTGCCCGTCTTGACACTTGTACCAATCATACACTGATACACACCGGTCAGAACTACGACTATGAATTAAACCAGGTATTTTTTGATGAACTTGAAATTCGAAAACCAGACTATTATCTCGATGCAGACAAGGAGCCGGTAGAAAAAACCATCGCAGATATATTACAAAAAATAGCGGTTGTGTTTGCGGAAATTGAGCCAGATGCGGTGCTTATTCTTGGCGATACAAATAGCAGTTTATCAGCAATTATCGCAAAAAAAATGAAAATACCCATCTTTCATATGGAAGCCGGAAACCGTTGTTTTGATCAACGTGTACCCGAGGAAACGAACAGAAGAATCGTTGATGCCATTAGTGATATTAACCTCCCGTACAGTGACATCGCCAGAGAATATCTACTACGAGAAGGTTTTCCACCAGACAGAATTATTAAAACCGGCAGTCCAATGCGCGAGGTTATTGAATATTATAGCAGTGGCATAGAAAAATCAGACATACATCAACGTCTTAACCTTGAAAAAGGATGCTATTTTGTAGTCAGTAGTCATCGAGAAGAAAATGTTGATAATACCGAGAATATCAAAAAACTGGTTGGCATATTAAACACATTGGCAGAAAAATATAATCAGCCGATAATTTTTTCTACACACCCGCGTACCCGTAATCGACTCGAGAATCTTGATATAACACTGGATAATCGAGTAAAAATGCTAAAACCTATGGGTTTCTTTGACTATATTAAACTGCAGAAACATGCGCATGCCGTACTGTCAGATAGCGGGACAATAACTGAGGAAGCTTCCATAATCGGATTTAGTGCACTAAACCTGCGTGAAGCACATGAAAGACCAGAAGGAATGGAAGAAGCGGTTGTAATGATGACCGGGTATAATATTGATCGTGTGTTACAGGGAATTTACGTTATTGATGACAGCAGTACCTCCTATACGCCTGAACCCGTAAAGGACTACCAGGTTGCCAATGTATCAGAAAAAATATTGCGGATTATCCTGAGTTATACTGATTATGTGAACCGCGTGGTGTGGTCCAAGCCTATATAAATATTGATGTATCTTGCGTAACAGACATTAATAAAACCAGTAAAATTATTTTTTCCAAACCGAAATTTATTTAATTATTATTTTCGATAGTACTGGTAAAGGTGTCGGGTTGATCGCAATTAAAAATCTCATTCGCCCAAAGCATCACAATTATATCCTCATTACCCGTATTTGTTATATCATGGCTCCAGCCAGGAATTGTCTCCACAATTTCAAGCTTCACACAACTGGTATGAAGCTCATAAAACTCACCGGTATCTATATGGCTAAACCTAAAGCAGGCCATACCTTTAATGACAAGAAATTTTTCTGTTTTAGAATGATGGTAATGACCACCACGAGTAATGCCCGGATGTGCCGTAAAAAATGAAATTTGGCCAGAATCATGGGTTTTCAGTATTTCTGCAAACATACCGCGAGAATCTCTGTATTCAGGGATTTTATAAGAAAACATCTTAGGGCGTAAGTAACTTAGATAAGTAGAATGAAGTGCGCGAGTCAAACCATTACCCACTGCTTCTGTAATCAGAGAATTTCGACTGTTTCTGAATGCGTATAACTGATCAGCTAGATTCCCGATTGTTATCATATATTCTGGCTCAACGGTGTAAAAGTGGGTTTCATTATTCTTAACCTGGCCATCCATCAAAGCAATAAAATGACTTATCACATCATCGATATAAACAAGTCTAATTTGCGCACTTTTTTCGTCAATTGTAATTGGTAGGTCTTTTGTTATATTATTACAAAAAGTTGCAACAACTGAATTGTAATTTGGACGAGCCCATTTCCCGAATACATTAGGCAGGCGAAACAAATACACTTCTGATCCATGTATAGCTGTTAAATTTAATAAAGTTTCCTCAGCAGCTCGTTTACTAATCCCATAAGGATTATCCAAACCAGCATGGCTGGATGATATGTATATAATTGGTATTTTATTGCCCGAAGACACAACTGCATCGCAGAGTGCGGATGTCAAGTCTGCATTGCCTGTCTGGAAATCGTCTGTATTATCTGGTCGGTTAATTCCGGCCAAATGAAAGACAAAGTCAGCTTCTGAAACCAATTGTACTAAAGAAGAAATAGAGTCATCATGTGTGAAATGTAATAAATCCACATCATTTCGCTCACCCAGATGCACAACAAGGTTTCTGCCTATAAAGCCTTTTGAGCCTGTAACCAGTACTTTCAATTTCATTCCTCAGGACCTGCCGTATTGAAGACAATTTCACGCATATGCACTCAATAAGTTATTGACCACATAAATAAATGATTGTTTCAGATACATAATCAATCTGTTCATCGGTTAAATTATGCCCACTGGGAAGATTTATTGAATTTTCTCCTATTCGATATGCCACAGGGTTATCTGAAATCCTGGAAAACATTGGCAATGAGCTCATCGGGCTGAATACAGGGCGGGTATCAACCAGTCGTTCTTTTAATTTCCCCATGATTTCTGTTCGCCTGCTAGTGCTATTACCCAATAGCTCTAAAGAGGTCATCCAGTGGATACTTTTGCAGCCTGGTAATTCTTCCGATACACGGACAGATGGGCAATCTTTCAGATTATCGCGGTATCGGGAATTTATGCCCCGTTTTCGATTGACCAGCTCGTTCGCCCTTTCCAGTTGTGCAAGCCCCAACGCTGCCTGAATATTCGACATTTTGTACTTGTAACCTATGGATACAGCACTAAGAGGGCTATCTGGATCTCGCCCGTGGTCACTGAGTGATTGCGCCTTGTTGAAAATATCAGTATCGTTACTTACCAGCATACCGCCTTCTCCGGTCACCAGAATTTTTGCGCCTTGAAAGCTAAATCCTGAAACATGTCCAAAACTACCGGTACGTTTACCTGCGATTTCAGCCCCAATAGAGGGCGCTGCATCCTCTATCACATATAAATTATATTTTTTTGCTAATTTCATTATGTCTGGCATGTTTGCAGGATGGCCATATAAGTGGACAGGCATAATTGCCTTTGTGCGGTTCGTTATCATACTTTCGGCTGCCTTGACATCAATGCACCATGAGCCTTCTTCAATATCGCAAAATACCGGCTTTGCTCCTGTATAAACTACAGAAGATGCAGATGCTACCCATGAAATCTCAGGAACTATTACTTCATCTCCATTCCCGATACCACAGGCCATTAAACCCAGGTGAAGTGCGCCTGTGCAACTGGATGTTGTCATTGAATGTTTTACACCAATGAATTCTGAAAAGCTCGTCTCGAACCTGACTATATATTCATTCCATTTTTCATTCCAGCCATGCGTTACAGCATCCGTAACATAATCAATTTCTTTTGATGTAATACTTGGTCCCGCTGTGAGAATCAGTTTATTAATGGCCATCATAAACCCTCAATTACATAATTTAAAGTGGCGATAATACAGAGACCGGATCATGCGAATATTTTCAGTATGGATTCAACAATATCTGAACCGGATATTGACAGTTTGTTGCGTAAAAAACCCTGCGATCCTACTGTTTCGACATAATGATCATTGATGCCCATGTGAAGTGAATGTTCCGGATAAACTGATAAGTCAGAACAACTTTCATTTACCGCGCTTTTTAAACCGCCAATAAGAGTATGTTCTTCTACAGTCATAATCCCGCGAGTGTCCTGACATGCAGAGATAATGGCTTCTTTATCTATTGGCTTTAACGTATGAATGCTTAATACTTTGCATTCGATGCCTAGCTCGGAAAGTTTTACAGATGCAGCCATGACTTCTTCAGCGATTCCGCCTGATACCATTATTGTAAAATCTTTACCCTCTCGTAAAGTTCTTGATTTTCCAAGTATAAACTCAGGTGGTGAATCAGGTTCACACGCACTACTTTTATCAATTCTCAAATAGCCGACTCCCGGCACTGAAATGATTTGCCTGGTCGCTTCGCCGGCCTCTTCAGGTGTGCAAGGTGCAACAACAGTAACACCCGGCAAGGCTCTCATGATCGCAAGATCCTCAGTCGCATGATGTGACATGCCCAGTGCGCCGTAACTAAATCCACCACCGGATGCGATAATATTAATATTAAGCTCATGATAGCAGGCATCATTACGAATCTGTTCCAGGCACCGCAGGCTGGGAAAATTACCGATTGAGTATGTGAATATCTTCTTGCCCTCAAGGGCGAGACCTGTAGCAACGCCCATCATATTCTGTTCTGCTACACCGACATTCAGAAATTGTCCGGGAAAGGCCTCTTCAAATTTCTCAAATACACCAAAGCCTAAATCGCCAGTTAGTAACATAACGTTAGTATCATGTTGTGCTAATTCAAAGAGCGATTTCATCAATGCATTCCGCACTATTGACTCTCCAGTTCTCTTATCGCCTGATCAAATAACTCACCTTCAGGAGTTTTATAGTGCCAGACAACCTGATCTTCCATAAATGAGACTCCCTTGCCCTTTATCGTGTTTGCGATGACGATATGTGGTGTAGTGTATTTCCTGTTTAGCGTATCTGTAAGCTTGTCGTGATCATGCCCGTCGATAACAGACACATGCCAGCCAAAACTTTTAAATTTATCGGCCAGCGGCTCCAGGGCCAATGTTTCTTCTGTAGACTTCATGCTTTGCAGGTGATTCCGGTCAATGATGGCAACCAGATTATTCAGTTTGTGGTGAGCAGAAAACATTAAAGCCTCCCAGTTAGACCCTTCATTAAGCTCGCCATCACTCATTAAGACAAATACCCTGTGATTCTTGTTATCTATTTTTGCTGCGTATGCCATCCCGGCTCCGACCGGCAACCCATGTCCAAGTGATCCCGTTGATAACTCTACTCCAGGCACACCCCTGTGGGAGACATGACCACTGAAGACAGAACCGTCCTGATAGTGTTCCAGCAGTTTGTCCGTTCTAAAAAATCCTGATTCTGCTAAAACAGCATATACACCGGCTCCAGCGTGACCTTTGCTTAATATGAAGCGATCACGTTTGTCCCACTTTGTATCATTTGGTCGGAAAGATAATATGTTGTTGTATAGTACAGCCAGTATATCCGCAATTGAGAGTACTGATCCAATGTGTGAACTGCCGCCTTTATTCACCATACGGACTGCGTGTAGCCGTACTTTTCTGGCAAGATTGACAGATGTTTCTATTTTTACCATTGCTATATAGATACACCAAAGTGTATTCCAATCTTCTTACACGCATAATCAAGCATCTCAGTAGTCAAGCCGGGGTATACACCAATCCAGAAAGTATTATTCATCACGAAGTCAGTGTTTTCCAAATCACCTGATACACGGTGATTAATCCCGTTAAAATATGGCTGACGAATCAGGTTCCCACCAAATAGCAGCCGGGTACCTATTTTTGAGATATCAAGATGACGAAGAAGATCAACACGTCTGAAACTGTTATTGTCCCGAATTGAAATAGGGAAGCCAAACCAGGAAGGGTCACTTTTCAGGGTCGGTTCTGGAAGTATAATATATTCCTCCAGGGGGGCTAGTTTGTTCTTTAGGTAGTTGTAATTATTCTTTCTGGCTTCAATAAAGGAGGGCAGCTTATCCATTTGTGCTAGTGCGCATGCTGCCTGCATATCAGTTATTTTCATGTTGTAGCCTACATGAGAGTATATATATTTGTGATCATAACCCTGGGGCAGATTACCCAGTTGCCAATCAAATCGTTTTTTACACGTGTTATCATTACCGGGGTCACAAAAGCAATCTCGGCCCCAATCTCTGAATGATTCAATGATTTTTCTCAGACGCCCGCTATTGGTGAAAACCATTCCACCTTCACCCATTGTAATGTGGTGTGCCGGGTAAAAACTACACGTGGCGATATCACCAAAAGTGCCTACAGGCTTTCCATTGTAAGTGGTTCCTAAAGCATCGCAGCAATCTTCTAC
>DRJJ01000252.1 GCA_011052255.1 Gammaproteobacteria bacterium
AAGCCGAAATATTAGCCCATCTGAGCCACCCTAATATTGTTAATGTGACTTGCTTCTTTCATGCCAACGATACCGTTTACATGGCCATGGATTTCCATCCCGGCGTTAACCTGCAAAGCTATATCGCGCGCCACAAGGGCGGACTCAGCAGCCGTTTCCTGCTGACCGTCTTTCCACCACTACTGGATGCGTTGAGCTGCCTGCATCAGGGTGGCTACCTGCACCAGGACATCAAACCCGGTAATATCTATCTGCGTAAGGGGGGTAACCCGCTGTTGCTGGACTTCGGCGCTGCCCACCGCCGCCTGCTTGGGCGATTGTTTCAGAGCGGCCAGATTACCACCGCAGGCTTCACACCCATTGAACAATATCGCCGTAACGGTTATGTTGGACCCTGGACAGATGTATATGCCATTGGCGCGAGTATGCGCGCCTGCATTGAAGGCAAGTCTCCACAGGATACACGCGAGCGCGAAAAGAAAGACAAAATGCGCCCGGCTGTACAGGCTTACCGCAAGCGCTATCAGCGTGAACTGCTGGAGCTGATAGACTGGGCCACGGAACTCGATCCGATGTTACGACCACAAACCACTGAGGAATTACGTGTGGCGCTGATCAAGCTGGACCAGGAAAACCATTTACTGCAAGCAACAACCAGTACAGGAGCATCTGGTCATTGAAACAATGAAAGTAGAAACCGCACTGGCCAACCGTCTCGGCAACCGTGAGCGCAATGAAGACCGCTGCAGCATACTGGAACGCTCCGGCACCTGGTTACTGCTACTGGCAGACGGCATGGGCGGGCACGCGGGCGGTAATCTTGCCTCACAGCAGATGATAGACAGTATTACCAGACAGTTCCGCCACATACCTCTGCCGGTCAAAGACCCACGTCGTTTCCTGCGCAGCCTGCTGGAAGACTCGCATCGCGACATCGTCGCGCTTGGAAAACGACAAGACCCTCCCATTACACCGCGTACAACCAGTGTACTATGTCTGGTCCAGAACGGTTCTGCCTGGTGGGCACATGTGGGCGACAGTCGTCTGTATCTGGTGCGCGATGGCAAAATTGCAGTGCGCACCAAAGATCACACCTTCATCGAAGAGATGCGCGCTCATGGCGCACTTGACGAGGAACAGATACGTGTCCACCCGCTACGTAACCATCTTACCCATTGCCTGGGCAGCCCGGAAGAAATTCCACCGGTTGAGCTAAGCGAAGAAACCGTGCTAACGGAAAGCGATGTCATCGTTATCTGTTCTGATGGTCTGTGGGGCGCGCTGGATATGGACAAGGTCATCCCGTTGTTCGACTCCCGCTCACTGGCCGATTCGGTTACTACCCTGGCCGCATTGGCCGAGCGCTCAAGCACTCCACGCAGCGACAATATCAGCCTGGTGACCCTGCGCCTGGACACCTCGGACGTGGAACAGCCTGATCAACAAGATGAACCCGCTCAAACTGACGACAGGAACAACGTCCACGCCTGAATCTTCTGCTGCATCTTGATGCGGTTCGTGCCTCACCACGTCCTACGGAAGGTGCGTAGCCAACTTTCACAACAGAACTAACCGCGATGGCCGAACGTAGGATGTAGTGAAGAATGAACCGCATCAATGCAGCATGTGTCATCATGGTACAGAAGCTGCTCAGCCAGTTTTCACACCTATTCGTCAAATGTTGATTATGCATACAGCTTGCATCAGGTATAATCGCCGCTCTTAATCTGAATCAGGACATCACAACATGCGACCCAGCGGCCGACAGGCAGATCAACTGCGAGAAATACGCATCACCCGCAACTTCACCAAACACGCCGAAGGCTCGGTGCTGGTTGAATTCGGCGACACTAAAGTTATATGCACCGCCAGCGTCGAAACCCGTGTACCGGGGTTTCTGCGTGGCAAGGGACAGGGCTGGGTCACAGCTGAATACGGCATGCTGCCTCGTTCAACCGGTTCACGCATGGGCCGTGAAGCGGCGCGCGGCAAACAGGGTGGTCGCACCATGGAAATCCAGCGCCTGATTGGCCGTTCACTGCGTGCCGTCATTGATATGCAGGCGCTGGGAGAGCACACGATAGCCATCGACTGTGACGTGATACAGGCCGATGGCGGCACCCGCACCGCATCCATCACCGGTGGTTATGTAGCATTGGTCGATGCAGTACGCCATATGATGGAACAGGGTCTGATCAAAAAAGATCCGCTAACCGGCCAAATCGCGTCGGTTTCGGTTGGCATCTACAACGGGAACGCGGTACTGGATCTGGACTATGCTGAAGACTCCACCGCCGAAACCGATATGAATGTGATCATGAACGAAAAAGGTGAATTCATCGAGGTACAGGGTACCGCCGAAGGCCACCCGTTCGCACGCGACGAGCTGCTGACCATGCTCGATTATGCCGAGAAGGGCATCACCGACCTGATCGAGCACCAGAACAAGGCGCTGGAAAACTGATATGAAACGCATCGTACTCGCCAGCAATAACGCCGGCAAGGTCAGGGAGTTCAACCAGATTTTGTCCGACCTCAAGCTGGAGGTTGTGCCACAGGCCGAACTGGGTGTAGAAGAAGTTGAGGAAACCGGCCTCACCTTTGTCGAGAACGCGATTCTCAAGGCACGTAATGCAGCACTCCATACCGGCCTGCCGGCACTGGCCGATGATTCCGGTATCGAGGTCGATGCCCTGCACGGTGCACCCGGTATTTATTCAGCCCGCTATGCCGGCGCAGGTGCCAGTGACCAGACTAATCTCGAGCTGATGCTGAAAAACATGGGTGACCTGCCCGCTGAAAAACGCAGCGCGCGTTTCCAGTGTGTGCTGGTGTTCATGCGCCATGGTGACGATCCCACCCCGCTGATCTGCCAGGGAACCTGGGAAGGACGCATCCTGAATACCCCGCAGGGCGACAACGGCTTTGGTTATGATCCAATATTTGAAGTGCCGGAGCTGGGCAAATCATCAGCCCAACTTGAGTCAGATAAAAAAAACCGACTCAGTCATCGCGGTCAGGCACTGGCGCGACTGGTCGCGGCATTGCATGAACAGGGTATCTATCTGAAATGAACAACCTCACTCCCGAGCTTCTGGCACCGGCCGGCACGCTGCGCAACCTGCGCTATGCGCTGGCGTTTGGTGCCGATGCGGTATATGCCGGTCAGCCACGCTACAGCCTGCGTGCGCGCAACAATGATTTTGATCTGGATAATCTGGCTATCGGTATAACAGAAGCACACGCTGCCGATAAAAAACTGTTTGTCGCCAGTAACCTGCTGCCGCATAACCGCAAGGTCGATACCTATATGGCCGATATGGAACCGGTTATTGCACTGGGACCCGATGCGCTGATCATGGCCGACCCGGGGCTGATCATGATGGTGCGTGAGCGCTGGCCGGAGATACCTGTGCACCTGTCGGTACAGGCCAATACGGTCAACTATGCGGCGATTAATTTCTGGAAAAGTGTTGGCATCTCGCGTGTCATCCTGTCACGTGAACTGTCACTGGACGAGATTGAGGATATCCGCCAGCGCTGCCCCGATATGGAACTGGAAGTTTTCGTACATGGCGCCCTGTGTATTGCCTATTCAGGGCGCTGCCTGCTGTCCGGTTATTTCAATCACCGCGACCCTAACCAGGGTACCTGCACCAACGCCTGCCGCTGGGAATACAATCTTGCACCAGGTCAGGAAGATATCAGTGGTGATATCCATGCGCTCCCGGCACGTTCGATGGCCGGTGATATGCAGCGTCACCCGCTGGCTGATCAGGTCTATCTGATCGAGGAAGGTAATCGCCGCGAGGCCATGCCTATCCTCGAGGATGAACTGGGCACCTACATTATGAACTCCAAGGATCTGCGTGCGATCGAACACATCAAACGCCTGACCGAGATCGGCATTAATTCGTTCAAGATCGAGGGCCGCACCAAATCACATTATTACGTCGCGCGCACCTCCCAGGTATACCGGCAGGCCATCGATCTGGCGGCAGCAGGCAAGGAGCTGCAACCCAGGCTGATTGGTGATCTGGATATGCTCGCCAACCGTGGCTACACCGACGGCTTTTATATGCGCCACCACAGCGAGGCACACCAGAACTATCTGTTCAATGCCTCGCGTCCCACACAGCAGCAGTTCGTAGCTGAAATCACCGGCTACGATGCCCGCTCAAAAATGGCCGAATGCCTGATCAAGAACAAGCTGCGCGTCGGCGACCGGGTCGAGCTGATGCTGCCCTCCGGCAATCACCATTATGTACTCGACAGCATGCAGGATATGGACGGCGAACCGATGACCGAGGCCGCCGGTGGTGGTTACCGGGTACGCATACCGGTTCCGGTAGAGAACGTAGAGATGGGGCTGGTCACACGCGAGCTGGAACAGACCGAACAGGATCAGCCTGCTGACGGGATACCGGTTATATCCGGCCGACCTGTCTGAA
>DRJJ01000253.1 GCA_011052255.1 Gammaproteobacteria bacterium
CCACTTCCGGGTCGCTGATATCACGTCGCTGCGCGGTCACCGACATAATTAAATGTGATCTGACCAGCCAGACTACCAGCTGGGCATCGTCTTCGCTTATGCCGTGATCAATGCAAAAGTCATGGGCATCTTTGGCGCCCAGTATGGAGTGGTCTCCGCCACGGCCCTTGGCGATATCATGAAACAGGCCGGCAATATAAAGTAATTCAGGTTTGGGTAAGGTATGAATCAGGCTGGAACACAGCGGAAACTCGTTACTGAATTCCGGCACCGTAAACCGTCTCATGTTGCGCACCACAAACAGAGTGTGCTCATCTACCGTGTAAACATGGAACAGGTCGTATTGCATGCGCCCGACAATATTGGCAAAGACCGGCAGGTAGGCGGCCAGTATGCCGTAGCGATTCATGCGACGCAGTTCATGCGTCAATCCTTCGGGTCGCCGGAAAAGTTCTATAAACAGTTGTCTGGCTTTGGGGCTCTGCCGAAACGCATTATTGATCAGATGGGTGGCTGATCGGGCCAGACGTATGGTTCCGGCGCGTACACCTTTAAGACTCGGGTCACCGGCCATGACCAGGAACATTTCCAGCAAGGCGGTGGGCTGTTGTGCAAACACCTGATCAGAAGTGACTTCCAGAAATCTATTTTTCACCTGGAATCTCTCATTGACGATGACGGGCTCACCAATTTGACCGTGATGCAGTATCTCATCCTGAAACAACTGCAGCAGCATTTCATTCAGCCGTTCCAGCTCCATCACGGTGCGGTAATAGTGCTGCATGAACTGTTCGATAGCGAGATTGTTGTCGCCGTCCTGGTAACCAAACTGCAAGGCCAGTGCGAGTTGATGATCAAACAGTAAACGGTCTTCGCGGCGCCCGGTGAGCGTATGCAGGGCAAAGCGAATACGCCAGAGCAGGTTCTGGCCTTCCATCAGAGTGCGGTACTCAGTCTGTGTTAAAAAGCGGTGCTCTACCAGGCTGTACAGGGTCGCTGTCTGGAAATGGCGTTTGGCTACCCAGCCGATAACCTGGATATCACGCATGCCACCCGGTGACTCTTTTATATTCGGCTCAAGATTGTATGCTGTATCGTGATATTTATGATAACGCTTTTTCTGTTCATCCCACTTGGCCTGAAAAAACTGGTCACTGGGCCAGAATTTGTCCGGGCCGGTTACCTGTTTCATTTGATCAAACAGCTGTTCAGGCCCACATAACAGTCGTGCCTCGATCAGGTTGGTCTGAACCGTGATGTCTTTAACGGCTTCTGTTGCACAGTCCTGCACGCTACGGACGCTGTGACCAATATCCAGCCCTATGTCCCATAGAAAGGTGAGCAGTGACTGGATGTTTTCGTCATGTGATTTGTCTTCAGGCTCAGCCAGTAATACCATCAGATCAATGTCAGAAGCGGGGTGCAATTCACCACGGCCGTACCCTCCAACCGCCACCAGAGCAATGGTGTCTGGCGCGGGTTTTATAAACTCGGACCAGGCGAGCTTCAGTAAATAATCGATCAGGCGGGCACGTGATTGCACCAGTTGTTCTATGGGACAGTTTTCAGCAAACAACTGGCTCTGACATTCACTAAACTCGCGAAGAACATTTTTGAAACGCGGGATCAGAGGGCCATCGCCGATAAAACCATCGAGTAGTGTCTGGGGTATTAAATTCATGGAAGGCCTGGATCCGGATTACTGAAAGGGTTGTTCATCCTTGCGTGTCGTTAATACCTCGTGTCCTGTATCGGTCACCAGTATGGTGTGTTCCCATTGGGCAGATAATTTACGATCCCTGGTGACCACCGTCCATTTGTCGCCCAGTACCTTGATCGTTGCCTTGCCGGCGTTAATCATCGGTTCGATGGTAAAGGTCATACCGGCCACCAGTTCAATGCCGGTACCTGCATTGCCATAATGCAGCACTTGCGGGTCTTCATGGAACTCGCGACCGATACCGTGGCCACAGTATTCACGGACAACCGAGAAGTATCTTGATTCAGCGAGCGTCTGTATACAATGACCTATATCACCCAGATGCAAGCCCGGGGCAACCAGATCGATACCTGCGCGCAGACATTCGTAACTGGTGTCGATCAGACGTTGTGCCATGCGGCTGACTTCGCCGACGACAAACATCTTGCTGGTATCACCATGAAAACCATCCTTGATGACGGTGATATCGATATTGACGACATCACCATTCTTGAGTTTTTTATCACCCGGTATGCCGTGGCAAACCTGATGATTGACTGAGGTACAGATGGATTTAGGGAAGCCGTGATAATTCAGCGGTGCCGGGATAGCCTGCTGCTCATTGACGATATAGTCATGACAAATCTGGTCCAGTTTGTCGGTGCTGACTCCCGGCTGTACATAAGGCTCGATCATTTCCAGGACCTCGGCGGCCAAACGGCCTGCGACCCGCATTTTATCCATTTCTTCTGTTGTTTTGATGGTGATGCCCATGATTACCTTAGTTAATTACTCGGTTATTTGGTTGTAATTCGCTGTATGATATACCAGTTATGCAACATTTTGCCCGATTTTATTGTTGAATGGGTCAGGATATGGTATAAATCGCGCGCGTTTTTCGCAAATTCACACACGTGTCGGCACATACGGTAGGGTGCCCGAGGTTGATTTATCATCCATTCGGGTTGCTGTATGGGGCATGTGTAAGACTAACCCTTTGTAATTATTGGAGAATTAACCATGGCTAATGTAACCATGCGGCAAATGTTGGAAGCGGGCGTGCATTTTGGACACCAAACCCGTTTCTGGAACCCTAAAATGGCACCTTATATATTCGGTGCGCGTAGCAAAATTCATATCATTAACCTGGAATCGACCCTTCCTATGTATAACGATGCGGTCAATTTTCTGGGCAGTCTGTCATCCAAGCGTGGCCAGATCTTATTCGTAGGTACCAAACGTGCCGCGCGTATCATCGTTAAGGAGCAGGCGATCAAGGCAGGTATGCCTTATGTTAATCATCGCTGGCTGGGTGGTATGTTGACTAACTACAAAACGGTCAAGCAATCCATTAAACGCCTGAAAGACCTTGAGGCGATGGAAGCGGATGGTTCCCTGCAGAAGTTGAACAAGAAAGAAATCCTGATGCTGAATCGTGAAGCGGCCAAGCTGGAGTTAAGCCTGGGTGGTATCAAGGATATGAATGGTTTACCTGATGCATTGTTTGTTATTGACGTTGCGCACGAAAAAATTGCTGTTAACGAAGCTGTCAAACTGGGCATTCCCGTGATTGGTGTAGTTGATACTAATAGTTCTCCAGACAAGATAGATTATATCATTCCTGGTAACGATGACTCGATTCGCGCCATACAGCTATACGCATCCGGTGTTGCAGATGCGATACTGGACAGCAAGACTGCCATTATCGAAAAGTTGGGTGATGCAAATGACTTCGTTGAAGTTGAAGACGATGCGCCGGCGCCAAAGAAAAAGGCCAGCCCTAAAAAAGCAGCAGTCAAAAAGAAGGCAGCTGCTAAAACGGATGATGCCAAGCCAGATGCCAAGCCAGATGACAGCAAGGCAGAAGATGACCCTGCGGCTGAAACTGTGGCCGAAACTGTGGCCGAAACTGTGGCCGAAACTGTGGATAGCGAAACAGAGAAAGCGTCCACACCTGAATGATGGTTTGAGGTAGTGGATTAACAGATTAGAAGGTAATAAACATTATGGCTATTACAGCTTCAATGGTGAAAGAGCTTCGTGAGCGTACCGGCGCCGGTATGATGGAGTGTAAAAAAGCATTAACAGAAGCAGACGGCAATCTGGATGCGGCTATCGATCAGATGCGCAAATCAGGTATGGCGAAGGCAGACAAGAAAGCAGGGCGTGTCGCTGCTGAAGGCCTGCTGGCTATCAAGGTATCGGATGACGGCAAGTCTGCGGTTATTGTTGAGGTTAACAGCGAAACTGATTTTGTTTCCAAGGCAGATGATTTTATAAGCTTTGTTGATGAAGTAGCTAAAACGGCGCTGGCGGGAAATCCGGCTGACATTGATGCGCTGTCTGCCATGAGCACTTCAGATGGCACCAGTGTTGAAAACTCACGCAAGGCATTGATCGCCAGGCTGGGTGAAAATATCCAGGTTCGTCGCTTTCAGCATTTCACGACAGAGCATGCTTTTGGTTCCTACAAACATGGTGTCCGGATAGGTGTACTGGTAGAGATCAAGGGCGGTAATGACGAACTGGCCAGGGATGTGTCTATGCATATTGCGGCCAGCCGGCCACTGTGTGTGTCTGACAAGGAAGTGCCTGCCGAAACGCTGGCCAAGGAGAAGGAGATCTTTGTTGCACAGGCGAAAGACAGTGGCAAGCCGGACAATATTATCGAAAAGATGGTCGAAGGCAGAATGCGCAAGTACCTGGGCGAGATCACTCTGCTGGGTCAGGCTTTTGTCAAGGACCCGGACCAGACTATCGGTAAGCTGCTTGAAAGTAACAATGCTGAAATCATACAGTTTGTACGCATGGAAGTGGGTGAGGGGATCGAGAAGAAAACCGAAAACTTTGCCGACGAAGTCATGGCTCAAATGGGTGACTAGCACTTGACGAGAAAGAGCCGGAATTATTCCGGCTCTTTCTTTATAAGCCAACCAATACTAACCGGGAGAAAATAAAAATAATGTCCGATGCCAGTACCAGAAGCATATACAAAAGAGTGCTGCTTAAACTAAGCGGAGAAGCCCTGATGGGTACGGGTGATTATGGTATTGACCCGGCCGTTATAAAACGTATTGCAGCAGAAATCGGACAGTTGGTTGATCTGGGTATAGAAGTGGGCCTGGTTATTGGTGGCGGCAACATATTTCGCGGTGCAGGTCTGGCCGAATCAGGCATGGATCGTGTGTCAGGTGACCATATGGGAATGCTGGCCACTGTTATGAATGCGCTGGCCATGCAGGACGCACTGGAAAAACTGGGTTATAGCGCACGCGTGATGTCGGCACTGGCTATCCATCAGGTATGTGAAGATTACATTCGTCGCAGGGCGGTCCGGCATCTGGAAAAAGGGCGAGTCGTGATGTTTGCTGCGGGTACCGGTAATCCGTTTTTTACTACCGATTCGGCAGCCAGTTTACGTGCAATTGAAATCAACGCCGATGTCGTTATCAAGGCGACCAAGGTAGATGGTGTCTATTCTTCTGATCCGATGAAAGACCCGGATGCAGTGCGATATGAACGTCTCAGCTATGATGAAGTGCTCGAGAAAAAATTAATGGTCATGGATGCGACAGCTATTGTGCTGTGCCGTGACCATGGTATGAGTTTGAAGATCTTTAATATTAATGACCACGGCAACCTGCTTCGACTTGTCAAGGGAGAGTCGGTGGGCACTGTGGTGGAACAGGGGCAGGCATGATAGACGAGATTACAGAAGATTCCGAGGTACGTATGGGGAAGAGTATTGAGTCCCTGCGAGTAGACCTTGGTAAAGTGCGTACCGGCCGCGCCCACCCCAGCCTGCTGGATCATGTCATGGTGGATTATTATGGCAGCGAGGTGCCTCTTAAACAGGTTGCCAACGTCAACACTGAGGATGCCCGTACGCTGACTATTACGCCCTGGGAGAAACCCATGGTACAGGCTATCGAAAAGGCCATTCTTAAATCGGATTTAGGTCTTAATCCGTCTTCTGCCGGTACAGTCATTCGCCTGCCGATGCCTCCGCTGACCGAAGAGCGTCGCCGGGATCTGGTGCGCCTGGTCAAGGCAGAAGGTGAGGGTGCCAAAGTAGCGGTACGCAATATTCGCCGTGATGCTAACAATGATTTCAAGGACCTGATAAAGGAAAAGGAAATATCCGAAGATGATGAGCGACGTGCACACGACGTCATACAAAAGCTGACCGACAAATATGTTGCCGAGGTCGACAAGTTGCTGGAGGCCAAGGAAGCCGAATTGATGGAGGTATGAGGTCTGGTTGACCTCAAAGTTCATCATTATGGAACCTGACAAGCCAGTATCCAGACAGTTGCCACGCCACGTTGCGATCATCATGGATGGTAACGGGCGATGGGCGAAACAACGCAATCAGGCACGCCATGCTGGCCACCGGGCCGGTGTCGAGGCCACCCGCGCCATCATAGAATATTGTGTTTGCACGAGCATACCCTGTCTGACTCTTTTTGCGTTTTCCAGTGAGAACTGGCAGCGGCCCAAACATGAGGTCAGCCTGCTGATGGAGTTGTTTGTGCAATCACTCAAACGGGAAACAGATAAACTGAACAGTAATGGTGTTTGTGTTCGTTTTATCGGTGACCGTTCAGCCTTTTCGGCACGATTGCAAAAACAGATAGCCGAGACAGAACAGTTCACGCAGGACAATACGACGTTAACACTGAATATCGCCGCAAACTATGGTGGTCGCTGGGATATCACGCAGGCGGCAAGGGCAGTGGCGCAACAGGTGGAAAGTGGGACGCTGTCAGCAGCGGAGCTTACGGAACAGCATTTAACCGATGCGATGTGTCTTGCAGATTTGCCAGAGCCAGACCTTTTTATACGCACCGGTGGCGAGAAACGTATCAGTAATTTTTTGTTATGGCAGTTGGCTTATACGGAATTATATTTCTGTGATGTCTTGTGGCCTGATTTTAATCAACAATATTTTGATGAGGCGATCGTCTTTTATAATCAACGCGAACGTCGTTTCGGTATGACCAGTGAACAGCTGACACAGGTGCAAAACTGATGTTATACCAGCGGGTGCTCACCGCTGTCGTCCTGATCACTCTGCTGGTACTGGCAGTGCTTAAGCTGAATACGCTGTGGTTTGCCGGATTACTGGGACTGTTTGTTTTACTGGCGGCCTGGGAATGGGCTGTGTTATCCGGCTGGACAACTTTTTTCGGGAAATTATTTTACAGTCTACTTGTGCTGGCAAGCTTGTTTTTACTCTATCGATGGCAGGCAATTGAGGGGTTAAGTCTGGCTATACTTGCAAGTGGTGTTATGTGGTGGGGTCTGGCTTTGATCTGGTTGAAGATGTCGAAACCGGATGCGGGGATGTCACGCAATGCAAGGTTTTATAAAGCGCTTGCTGGTCTGTTTGTATTAATACCCGCATGGTATGCACTGGTGATGTTGCATGAACAGACGGCTCATCAGGGACCGATGTGGGTGCTCTATGTATTTGTGCTGGTATGGCTGGCTGACATTGGTGCGTACTTTTCGGGTAAGCGCTTTGGTCGAACAAAACTGGCGCCAGCCCTGAGCCCTGGCAAGACGTGGGAAGGTGTTTTGGGGGGGCTGCTGGTTGTCGGCCTGTATGCCGCAGTCGTTGCGTACTTCTATGAACTGGCGCTGCAAGCGGCTGGCATGCTGGTGCTGCTGAGTTTGCTGGTTTCACTGTTATCTGTTGCCGGTGATTTGTTTGAGAGTCTGTTTAAGCGCCAGGCGCGCGTCAAGGACAGCGGTAATCTGTTTCCAGGTCATGGCGGTGTGATGGACAGGATAGACAGCCTGACCGCAGCAGCTCCTTTTTACGTTAGTGGATTGTTATGGCTAGGTCTGAACACATAAGTGGCGTTGCTGTGCTGGGTTCGACTGGCAGCATTGGCGTCAGTACGCTGGATGTGATTAGTCGCCATCCCGATCGCTACAAGGTCGTGGCGTTGACTGCCAATAACGACGATGAAGGGCTGCTGGCTCAGTGTGTGGAATGGCATCCTGAATTCGCGGTACTGGCAGATAACAAGGCTGCCGAGCGCTTGCAGCAGGGTGTACGACAGCATGGCCTTGAGACCACTGTGTTGTCAGGCGCTGAGGCACTGGAGCAGGTAGCCGCACTGGACAGTGTCGAAACCGTTGTCGCGGCTATCGTTGGTGCGGCGGGTCTCAGATCAGCCCTTGCTGCGGCCAGAGCCGGCAAGCGACTGTTGCTGGCCAATAAGGAAGCGCTGGTCATGTCAGGCCGCATATTGATGGATGAGGTGGAAAAGCACAATGCGGTGCTGTTACCACTGGATAGTGAACATAATGCTATTTTTCAGTGTCTACCTGTAGACAGTAATCTGGGTCTGGAACAGGCAGGTGTAGACAAAATTTTGCTAACGGCATCTGGCGGCCCTTTTAGAACAGCGGACATCGAGACGCTGGAGACAGTGACGCCTGAGCAGGCCGTTGCGCATCCTAACTGGGATATGGGAAAAAAGATATCAGTGGATTCGGCTACCATGATGAACAAGGGGCTGGAGGTCATTGAGGCTTGCTGGCTGTTTGATGTCAGGCCAGAACAGATACAGGTGGTGATACACTCGCAAAGCGTTATTCACTCCATGGTCTCTTATATAGATGGATCGGTACTGGCACAATTGGGGAATCCGGATATGCGTACACCGATTGCCCATGCCCTGGCATGGCCTGAGCGCATAGAGTCAGGCGTACAGCAGCTGGATATCTTTGCAGTGGCACAACTGGATTTTGAGGCACCTGATAACCAGCGTTTTCCCTGCCTGGAACTCGCCTTTCAGGCTATGGACCAGGGCGGTAGTGCGCCCGCAGTGCTGAATGCGGCAAATGAAGTGGCGGTAAGCAGTTTTCTGGATCACAAGCTGCCTTTTACCGGTATAGCCAAAGTGATCAGGCATACGCTACAACACGCCAGTTTTTCGGAAGCGGCAACACTTGAGCAAGTGCTATCGGCCGATCAACAGGCGCGTGAGCTGGCTTCTGAATATGTAACGACTGAGAGATACAGGTAAGAGATGATATGAGTTCGATGCTTTATTATGCACTGTCTTTCGTTGTTGCATTGGCGATATTGATTGCGGTGCACGAATTTGGCCATTACTGGGTTGCACGTCGCTTAGGGGTCAAGGTTTTGCGGTTTTCAATCGGTTTTGGCAAACCCTTGTTCAGCTGGCGTTCAAAAAATGGTGAAACGGAATATGTCCTGGCAGCCATTCCTCTGGGTGGTTATGTGCGCATGCTGGACGAACGCGAGGGAGAGGTAAAGGCAGAGGAGCTGGATCGGGCCTTTAACCGCAAGCCCCTGTCTACACGGGTTGCTGTGGTATCAGCCGGCCCGTTGTTTAATTTTCTGTTTGCGATTTTTGCGTTATGGATCATGTACATGAGTGGCGTCAATGGCATGAAGCCGGTAGTGGGCACGGTATTGCCTGATACGCCGGCCGCGATCGCGGGAATACAGAAGAATGATGTCATCCTTGCCGTTGCGGGCGAGACAGTACCCACCTGGCAGTCGGCAAGACTGGCCTTGTTTGAGGCTGCACTGCGTGGTGAGAAAGTGGATATCCGATTGCAGACAACTACGGGTACTACGGTTAACAGTAAGCTGGATACCGGGGTACTGGAGAAGCCAATAGATGCCTCTGTGTTGTTTGAGCGGCTGGGCCTGGAGTCATGGTCACCACCAGCCCTGTTGGGCGAAATTGCGCCGGGAAAGCCGGCAGATCTGGCTGGTTTGCGTGAAGGGGACCTGATATTGATGGTAAACGGTAAGCCGATAGATGGCTGGTTAGACTGGGTGCGCATTGTACGGGCACATCCTGGAGAAGCCCTGACCACCCGTTTTCTCCGTAACGGGGTAGAACAGGAGACTCAATTACTGCCCATTGCCAGCAAAACAGGGGATGAGGCAATTGGTAAAGTCGGGGTAGCGCTGGGTGAGCAGGCCATTGAAGAGTACCGGGCACTGGGTGTAGTAGTCCAATATGGCCCGATAGAGGCCTTACAGACAGGCATAGTAAAAACATGGGATATGTCAGTGCTCATGCTGCGTGTTCTTGGTAGAATGGTGACAGGTGATGCATCGCTCAAAAACATCAGCGGACCGTTAAGTATTGCCGAAATGGCAGGCAAGACAGCCAGCCGGGGATGGTTATCATTCCTGTCGTTTCTGGCGATGGTGAGTGTCAGCCTTGGTGTGTTGAACTTGCTGCCGGTACCGGTACTGGATGGCGGGCATTTACTGTATTACCTGATAGAATTTGTTACTGGCAAAGAGGTATCTGAGCGCGTTATGGCTGTAGGCCAGCAGATCGGTATAAGTCTGTTACTGGCGCTGATGGGACTCGCATTTTTTAATGATTTATCCCGGATTTTTGGCTAATCTGGCCAGGTTGAATCTGGTTGGTAGATAGAACAATATAATGAGAAACGAATGAAGCAATTCTGGTTTGCTGTGCTGATATGGATGATAAGCAGCACGGTATGGGCATTTGAGCCATTTACAGTAAAGGATATACGTGTTGAGGGCTTGCAACGTATTTCTGCCGGCACGGTATTTAATTACCTGCCCATACAGGTGGGCGATAAGCTAAACGTATTGGCCAGCCGAAAGGCCATCCGCGCTCTGTTTAAAACCGGGTTTTTCAAGGATGTGCGGCTGGAACGTGATGCTGGTGTTGTCGTGGTTATTGTTAGTGAGCGGCCATCTATTTCATCAATAGATTTATCGGGTAACAAAGATATTGAGTCGGAAGAATTGCTGGAGGGGCTTAAGCAAATTGGCCTGGCAGACGGGCGAGTCTATAACCGGTCACTGCTAGAGCAAGTCAAGCAGGAGTTACATCGTCAATACTATGGTAATGGCAAGTATGGCGTTAAAATCAAAACCGAGGCCACACCGCTTGAGCGTAACCGGGTAGCTGTTTCGATCGAAATCTCGGAAGGACAGGTTGCCAAAATACAGGAAATAAATATTGTTGGAAATCATATATTTTCTGACGACGATCTTGCCGACGAATTCCAGTTAAGTCCGCCCACTCTGTTTTCGTTTTATTCAAGCAATGACCAGTATTCGAAGCAGAAGCTGTCTGGTGACCTGGAAAGCCTGAAGTCTTATTACCAGAACCGTGGCTATATCAATTTCAAGATACGATCAACTCAAGTCACTATTACGCCGGATAAAAAATCAATCTATATCACGATTAATGTAGATGAGGGTGATCAGTACACGGTATCTGAAATACAGGTAGCAGGTGATCTGGTAGTACCGGTTGATATGCTGGAAGCACTGATTAGAATTGGCCCAGGCGATATTTTTTCGCGTAAAAGAGTTGCAGAATCTACCGGATTGATCAACGATGTGATGGGTGATGATGGCTATGCTTTCGCCAATATTAATACTGTACCTGATATCGATGAGGAGAAGAAAACGGTCAAAATGACGTTTTTCATTGACCCGGGTAAACGGGTCTATGTTCGACGGATTAGTATGTTTGGTAACTCCCGAACAGCTGATGTGGTGCTGCGTCGAGAAATGCGACAGATGGAAGGGGGCTGGTTTTCCACAAAACAGGTAAATCGTTCACGTACTCGACTGGAAAAGCTGGGCTATTTTACTACGGTCAATGTAGAAACTCCGGCCGTGCCGGGTTCAAATGACCAGATCGATGTTAACTATACGGTGGCAGAGAATCCGTCAGGCAATTTTCTGGCAAGTCTGGGTTATTCTCAGACAGGTGGTGTTATTCTTGGCTTTAGCATTAATGAAAATAATTTTCTGGGTACGGGTAAACGCGTAGGTTTGACTTTTAACAATAGTGATATAAACACGGTCTATCGTTTAAGTTACTCTAACCCGTATCACACAATCGACGGTGTGAGCAGAGGATTTTTTCTGACTTATCGTGAAACAGATGCCGCACAGGCCAACCTGTCTCGTTACACAACTGACGAGGCGATTCTGGGTGCAACATACGGGATTCCACTTAGTGAATTTTCCCGCATACGTGCAGGCTTTGATATTGGCCGAACCACATTGAGGGCAACGGGTAGTTCATCACAAGAGGTGCTGAATTTCATCCAGGAAAATGGTGACGAATACTCTGGCCTGGGTTTAAACATGAGGTGGTTCTATGATACGCGTAACCGCGCATTGTTTGCTGACAATGGTTATACGCACAGAATTACTGCGGACATGACTGCTCCTGGCAGTGATCTGGAGTACTATAGAATAGGGTATTATTATCAGCAATATATTCCCCTGTTTAAAAACTGGACCGTATCCATGAAGGGCGATTTTGGCTACGGTGATGGTTATGGTGATTTGGGTGAATTACCTTTTTTCAAGAACTATTTTGCTGGCGGTACACGTAATGTCAGGGGTTATAAAGATAATAGACTGGGTCCCAAGGACTCACAGGGTAATTCAATCGGAGGCTCGATGAAGTTGACGGGTGGACTGGAATTATTGTTCCCAACCCCGTTTACCAAGGAAGATAGCAAATCTATACAGCTGAGTGCATTTGTTGATGGCGGTAACGTGTTTGACGGGTATAAAAACTTCAGTGCAAGTGAACTACGTTATTCGGTAGGCATGGCGGCAATTTGGGTATCACCACTGGGGCCACTGAAATTCAGTCTGGCATATCCGATAAATGATAAGGCTGGAGATGATACACAGATATTCCAGTTTTCATTCGGTGGCAACCTGTTTTAATAAAAAAAGGGCAAAGCTTGCCAATTTGTGAGATTATGTACTAATCGGCGATAATATGGATACAGCGAGAAAGACTATGCGTTATCTTAATAAACTAATACTCTTTGGGCTTATATGGGCAGTAACAGGTCCGGTATATGCGGAGGCGAATATAGCTTTTGTCAACGTGGCCAAGGTTCTTGAAGAGGCGCCTCAGGCGAAAGCTGCAAATAAGCGTCTGGAGAAAGAGTTTGAGCCAAGGAATCGGTCATTGATTGCCTTGCGCAAGGAGCTGCGCAAGCAGGAAGATAAACTGGCTCGTGACGGGGTAACCATGAGTGATAACCAGTTGCGTCGCCTGGAACGTGATATACGCGACCGCAAGCGTGAAATCAAACGAGCACAGGAAGATTATCGCGAAGACCTGAATCTTCGTCGTAATGAGGAGCTACGTAAGCTGCAAAAGCGCGTCTACAAAGCTATCGTCGACCTCGCAAAAAAACGCGGTTACCACGCGGTGATTGGTGATGGTGTAATATACGCTTCAGATAGTATTAATATTACCAAAGATATACTGAAAGAACTTGCCAAGGCTATTAAGTAACCCGGTAGTGACTGTTGAGCAGGTTAGAATCTGAGTCATGCACGCACAACTAACAGAGTTAGCTGAGCTGGTTGGTGGTAAGCTTGTTGGAGATGATCAGACGATAAACAAGGTAGACACTCTGCAAAATGCGTGCTCTGGTGCGATCAGTTTTCTTTCAAATACCAAATACCGGAAATATCTAACTGATACCCACGCATCAGCTGTAATTCTCCATAATTCACTGCTGGATGAATGTCCGGTTTCAAGTATCGTAGTTGATAATCCTTACCTGGCTTTTGCCAGAATATCTTCACATCTGAACCAGAAGCCTGCGGCCCTGCCGGGTATTCATCCCTCTGCTATTATTGATCCCGATGCAAAAATATCCAGTTCCGCCTGGGTGGGGCCGGGTACAGTAATCGAAAAGAATGTAGTCATAGGTGCCGGGTGTTTTATTGGCCCCTGCTGCATTGTTCAAGAGCATGCCAGAGTAGGTGATAACAGCCGACTGGTAGCAAATGTTGTTTTATGTGCATACGTTGAAATTGGGCAAAGATGTATATTTCATCCTGGTGTCGTCATTGGAGCAGATGGGTTTGGAATAGCAAATGATCAGGGCGTATGGGTCAAGGTACCCCAGATTGGGACAGTAGTGATTGGTGATGATGTTGAAATAGGAGCCAACACAACAGTAGACAGGGGCGCGTTGGAAAACACTGTGCTTGGAAATGGCGTAAAGCTGGATAATCAGATACAGATTGGCCACAATGTATGTATTGGTGAGCATACTGTTGTCGTAGCGGGTACGGGTGTCGCTGGAAGTGTAAAAATAGGCAAACATTGTGCTGTTGGAGGTGGTGTTGGTATCGCTGGGCATCTGGAAATTACAGACCACGTTCAGCTCACCGGCATGAGTATGGTGACCAAGAGTATACTGAAACCGGGTATCTATTCTTCAGGGATGACAGTTGCACCGAATATCGAATGGAAGAAAAATCATGTCTGGCTTAAGCGGCTGGGTGACACGAACAAAAAAATTCGAGACTTGCAAAAGCAGGTCAGGGAATTGATGAAACCTGATGAGTAAACTATGAGTGATATGGATATAAATGAAATAATGAAACTTCTGCCACACCGTTACCCTTTTCTGATGGTTGATAAAATTCTGGAAATAGATCCTGGTAAATCGCTCAAGGCACTTAAGAACGTCACAATTAATGAGCCCTATTTTCAGGGACATTTCCCTCATCGTCCGGTCATGCCGGCAGTATTAATGATGGAAGCGCTGGCACAGGCAACGGGATTGCTTGCATACAAAACGGGTGAATTAAAACCAAATGACCAGTCTGTATTTTATTTTGCAGGAATAGACAAAGCGCGTTTTAAACGGCCTGTAGGTCCAGGAGATCAACTGATATTACAGGTTGAGCTGATTAAAAGAAAAAGAAATATCTGGGTTTTTAAGGGCATTGCAATGGTGAATGACGAGGTAGCAGCATCAGCAGAACTGATGTGTGCTGAGCAAGAAGCCTGATCTGTGATTCATGACAGCGCAATAGTTGATAGCAAGGCAATTTTGGCAGCTGATGTCGAAATAGGTCCATACAGCATTATTGGCGATAATGTCACTATAGGTTCCGGAACAGTGATTGGGCCTCATGTAGTGATTAAGGGTTCGACTGAGATTGGTGAAAACAATCAGATTTACCAGTTTAGCTCTATAGGTGGTGATCCGCAGGACAAAAAATATGCGGGAGAGCCTACGCAATTAATAATAGGTAATAATAATGTCATTCGCGAGAACTGTACCATTAGTCGAGGCACAGCCCAGGGTGGCGGTGTAACGCAAATTGGTAATGATAACTGGATTATGGCTTATGTGCATATTGCGCATGATTGTCTGGTAGGTGACCATACTATTTTTGCCAACGCAGCAACACTTGCAGGCCATGTAACCATCGAGGATTACGCTATCCTCGGCGGTTTTAGTAATATCCATCAGTTTTGCCGTGTTGGCGCACATAGCTTTCTGGCCATGTCATCTATTGTGGCGATGGACGTACCACCATTTGTGATGGCTGCAGGGCACAACGCTGTGCCACATGGCGTTAATTCTGAAGGTTTAAAGCGACGAGGATTCAGTAAGGAAGCCTTGCTGGCCATTCGTAATGCCTACAAGATTATTTACAAGTCCAGTATGAAGCTTAAAGATGCCCGGGATGAAATACTGACCTTATCAAAAAAACATCCTGAGCTTGTAATACTATGTGAGTTTCTGGGAAGTAGTGAGCGCGGTATTATTCGCTAATAACGCGTATGCACAAACCTTGAAAACAACGACTTTCATTGCATTATACTAAAGATCAAATATCGGATTTCATTCGTAGTCAGCGTGGCTGCCATGCTGGCGTAGATGAGGCTGGTCGGGGGCCACTGGCTGGGCCGGTTATTGCTGCCGCAGTGATACTGAATCCATCTGTGAAAATACCTGGTCTGGATGATTCCAAGAAACTTTCCGTGGCCAGACGAGAATTTCTTGAAAAAGAAATACAACAACATGCTGTTGCATGGGCTATAGGACGTGCGGAAGTTCATGAAATTGACAGTATTAATATACTTCAGGCCAGTCTGCTTGCTATGTGCAGGGCACTTGATGCGCTCGCAAAAACTCCGGATTTCGTACTAGTTGATGGTAATAAAGCGCCGCCGTGTAATTATTCCCTGTATCCGGTAATCAAGGGTGACCAGATAGTGGAGGCGATTAGTGCGGCTTCAATTTTGGCCAAGCAGACGCGTGACCGGGAACTGCAGGCACTGCACAAACAGTACCCTGAATACGGGTTTGAAAAACACAAGGGTTATCCTACAAAAATGCATATCGAGGCACTGGAAAAGTACGGAATATGCCAGGCACATCGATTGTCTTATGCACCGGTTAAGCGAATACTAGAGGAATTTAAAAAATAAATTACATTTAAAGAAGTGTTGCAACATTAGCTTGTATGAAGGCCAAGCTCTTCCCGAAGAATTTTTATTGCCCCTGGAGCCTTGATGGCCAGCTTTACTGTACCGGTGTCTTTGTACTTTACTGAAATGCTGATTGGCCCCTGAGAGAATAATTCTTTTACTGTCATTTCAGGGTTTATTTGATCATCGGGGAAAATCAGAACTGACTCACCAGACTTCCTGTCCAGTACCAACATACGAATCTCCTTTTCGTTGTAACAGGTAATTAACCGTTTCGTGTAATTTCGAGCCAAGCATACATCATTTTCAATGCTGCGCACAAGGCCCGTGTAAAACGAGTAATTATTGTGCACATTAACATTCGATTAAGAAAGAAAAATTAATGTATGTGGTGATTATATGAGGATTTGTATGATACTACTGCCATCAGACGTACTGTGTTTTTACCTGATCGTTAATTCCTGTCACTATTTATTTATAAGCTGGAAGTTTTATTATGCTGAAATGAGACAGCTATAAGCTATTGATTAACAATGAATAATAACATAATTTCCGGTGAAAATATAATCAGGTAGACATGGGTTGATGTTCGACAGGCTGCAATAATAGCAGTAGTCTGTTGACAGGAATGTTAAAAAATTTTAAAACAGGGCTGGCAAACCCGTAAACTTTGTGCCAATATAATTATCAAGTCAGGTTCTTGTACAATGAATCGGGACTTTAAAATGGAACAGCTAGCGGTAACCTGATTGAGTTGTTGGGTCAGGTATAGAGTACGCTAGCAGTAGACGACACAAGGATGTGAACAGTATGAACAAGGCTATACGCCTGGATATTAAAGCACTGTTGGTTCCCGTAACAGAAGAGAACCCTACAGGTAGCGACCTCAGAGAAGACCAATCCCCTGGTTCTGAATATCGTGCTTTGCGCGACGCGCGTACTATCGCACGCAATAATGAGCGTAGTGCGCTGGCTAATGGCCAAACACTTTTTATAAACCCTGCAGACTGGGAGTCCATACTGAATCAAGCGCCTGCAGTACTTCAGAATCAAAGCAAGGATATTGAAGTCGCAACATGGCTGATCGAAGCGCTGACACGAGCCCATGGTTTCGAAGGCTTATGTGCGGGTTTTAATCTGGTACGCGAACTTATCAAGGGTTTTGGCACAGAACTGCACCCACAGCCAGATGAAGAAGGCATCGCTTCACAACTTACCTCGTTGCTAGGCCTCAATGGGTTTGGTGGAGAAGGTACTCTCATCGCTCCAATACGTGCCATACCATTGACTGAAGAAGGCACGTCTGTAGGACCTTTTGCGGCCTGGCAGTGTGAGCAGGCTTTTGAGCTTGAGCGGATTTCAGATCCTGCCAAGCGTGAGTCAAGGCTGGCACAAGGTGTTATTGCGCGCCCGGATATTGATCAGGCAGTTATAGAAACATCTAATGAATATTTTCAGACACTCAATAATCAATTACAGGATGCGATAGCCGAATACAAATCATTTCAGGATGTGTTAAACGAGTACTGTAAGGATGATCCGCAACCTACATCTAAAATACTGGAAATGCTCGAAGGTTGTTTGCAGACATTAAATTATATAGCGGCAGATCGCCTCACAGTAGAAGATACTCCTGAGCAGGAAGAGTCTGATAATGAGACCGTTAGTACATTTTCGGGGAAAAATAAAATTGATACCCGCGAGGCAGCGCTGGGTTCGTTGCGAGATGTTGCTGCTTACTTCAGGAGAACAGAACCGCATTCTCCTATTTCATATGCAATTGAACAAGCGGTTTACTGGAGTCAACTTGCGTTGCCTGCCCTTATTCAGGAACTGATACCTGATGAGGGTGCACGTAATAAATATCAAAATCTTACAGGCATCCGAAAAATCGGTGACTGAAAGCATGGTCTAATCACATTACTGTAGTCAACAAGGAGTCGGTAGATATGGAAAGTATACATAACAAGCTGAAACGGGTACGCAAACCACGTGTACATATTAGTTACGAAGTGGAGACTGAAGGAGCTGTCGCCAAGAAAGAACTCCCGTTTGTAGTCGGAGTGATGGGTGACTTTTCGGGTGACCCGACTTCACCACTGAAATCACTGAAAGACCGTCGCTTTGTACAGATAGATCGCGATAACTTCAATAGCGTTCTGGCCAGCATGAATGCAGGCATCAACATGAAAGTAAAAAATATCCTGCAGGATGACGGCAGTGAATTTGCGGTTAATCTTAAATTTGAAACGATGGATGACTTTGAGCCTGCAGCCATCGTTAATCAGGTTGAACCGCTTCGCAAATTAATGGAAACACGTAATAAACTTCGTGATTTGTCTACCAAGGCTGATCGTTCGGAGGATCTTGAGGATATAATTGAAAAGATCCTGAATAATAAAGCTGACTTATCCGAGTTGGCTGATGCAGTTGGCGCAGAGCAAGGAGAATAATCGTGAGTGATGCACTAGAATCAAAAACTGAAGTAGCCGTTGAGGCACAGTCTCTCAGCTTGCTTGATCAGGCTATACTGGCAACCAAGCAAACAGAAAGTGAAGAAGCGCAGGAATTGCTGAAAACACTTACTGAGCAGGCACTGAATGGTACTGTAACGTGGAACAAGAACATTACTGTTACATTCAGAAAAGCAATCGATGCAATTGATACAGCGATCAGTAATCAGCTTCGTGAAATCATGCATAATGATGATCTGCAAAAACTTGAAGGCAGCTGGCGTGGTCTTCATTATCTGGTATCCAATACTGAAACCAGCACCACGCTGCGTCTGAAAATGCTCAATGCCAGTAAAAATGATATCTCCAGGGATCTGTCAAAAGCGGTTGAGTTTGATCAGAGCCAGATCTTCAAAAAGATATATGAAGGCGAATTTGGTTCACCTGGTGGCGAACCCTATGGTGCAATGATCGGTGACTATGAGTTCTCCAGTCATCCTGATGACATTGAATTTCTTAGTAATATGTCTAATGTTGCGGCCGCTGCTTTCTGTCCGTTCCTGTCAGCTTCAGATCCGGGTCTGTTCGGATTTGATGACTGGACAGAATTATCCAAACCACGTGATCTTGCCAAAATTTTTGATTCGGCAGAATACGTAAAATGGCGTTCTTTCCGTGACTCTGAAGATGCGCGATTTGTTTCATTGACCATGCCGCGTGTATTATCACGGTTACCATATGGTAAAGACACCAAGCTAGTCGAAGAATTCGACTACGAAGAGATGGATAGCACACGCAAGGCAGAGGGTGATGATTACTGCTGGTCAAATGCGGCTTATGTTCTTGGTACAAGGCTAACGAATGCATTTGCAGAGTACGGCTGGTGTACGGCTATTCGTGGTGCTGAAGGCGGTGGTAAGGTAGATGATTTACCTGTCCACCTCACTACATCGGATAACGGTGATATTGATATGCAGTGCCCTACCCAGGTGGCGATCACTGACCGCCGTGAAGCTGAACTTAGTGGCTTAGGCTTTATGCCGCTGTCACACTATAAAAACACGGATTATGCAGTGTTCTTTGGTGGTCAAACGGCACAGAGTGCAAAGCAGTATGACACACCGGAAGCTACTGCAAATGCGGCTAATTCCGCACGTCTCCCATACATCATGGCTACATCACGCATTGCGCATTACCTGAAGGTGATGGCTCGTGACAAGATTGGTAGCTTCATGGAAGCCCCAGATATGGAGCATTGGCTTAACCGCTGGATAAACAATTATGTTAATGCCAGCGAAGAAGGTGGGCAGGAGATGCGTGCCAAATATCCTCTGGCAGAAGCCAAGATTCAGGTAACGCCTGTTCCAGGTCAGCCTGGTTCCTATAATGCTGTTGCATGGTTACGCCCCTGGTTGCAAATGGAGGAATTAACAACTTCATTACGTATGGTTGCACGTATACCGGAGATCAGTAGCTAGTAAGAACTATGAAAAAGGGCGGAGTTTCCTGGGTAATTGACGGGATCGATATTGCAGAGCAGGGAATGACTGTAGTATTCAATCTTATTAAACTGACGTTATCCAGGAAGATCTGCTTGTTTCATAATGATATGCAGTAAAATGTCGTCTCGCTAGAGGCTACCGATACCCATTGAAATGAGCCAGACGAAACAGTACGTACTGGTAAAAAAGTTGTAAACACATAACATCACGGAGGATGAACGGATATTCCACGCATACAGGCTGATCGCAGGCTATGGAATATACGTATTTGAGAAGTATGCTGAATAACGATCCAAACCAGGTGGTATCAGGAGCATCGCGTGCTGATGGACTTGTTTCAGACAAGGGATCATTGCATACAGGACCATTTTCCCTCAAAAAAGCCTTTTCATCTGTCGTTAATGCATTTGATATCGAGGCAGTCACTACTACCTGGCTCTGGCGTTCACTAAAAAGCAGACCTGCGACTAAAGAGCGCACAATTGCCTTGATTGAACGTGCCATTGTAGATGTTGATGATTTAATTTCACGTCAAATAGATACAATTCTTCATGCTGTATCATTCCAGAAAATTGAGGCGTCATGGCGCAGCCTGCATTATCTTGTTGATACTGAAGCCGAGTATGATGAAGACCTTACAATAAAAATCAAGATACTAGACGTCAGTTGGGAAGAGCTTGCTAACGATGTGAGCCGTGCGATTGAGTTTGATCAGAGCCAGACCTTTCATCGATTATATAGTGATGAGTTTGATACACCAGGTGGTGAACCTTTCGGGGTAATGCTGGGTGATTATCATGTTTCACACAGGCCACGTGAGGGTGTCTTTGAGAGTGATACAGAGGTACTGAACAATATTGCTCAGATTGCGACTGCGGCATTATGTCCTTTCATAACCAATGCCAGCTACACTCTGTTTGGACTGGATAGTTACCGTGAATTGGGCCAGCATCCTTCTTTGCATGATATTTTCGATCAAAATGAATATATAAAGTGGCGCAGTTTACGGCAACAGGAAGATATGCGCTTTGTTGGCCTGACGTTACCAAATATACTAATGCGTGAACCCTATCGTTATGATGGAACACGTAGTGAAGGTTTCATCTATCAGGAACAAGTCAATGATGCTGACGCGGATTTCCTGTGGGGCAGTGCCTGTTACGCCTTTGGTGGTGTATTAATACGAGCTTTCGCCAATACTGGGTGGTTCGCAGATATACGCGGCGGTATTCATGGGTTTGGTGAGGGTGGCGCAGTGCGCAACCTGTCATATGCTCGTTATGAGATGGATAGAAAAGGTATAGCAGCCAGGCCTTCTACCAATGTGCAGGTGCATGACTTTCTTGAACGTGAATTGAGTGAAACGGGATTTATACCATTGAGCAGTTTTCATAGTACAGAGCATAGTGTATTTTACAGTAATAACTCATTTCATGAACCACCTCAATATGAATCAGAAATTGCGACTCTGAATGCTAAACTGTCTTCAATGATTCAGTACATGCTCTGTGTATCACGATTTGGGCATTTTATTAAAGTAATGATTCGTGACAAGATTGGATCGTTTTCAACAGCGGCGGATTGCCAGCAGTTTCTGCAAAACTGGCTAAATGAGTACACGACTTCCAGTGAAGGGACATCTTCAGAACTGAAGGCTCGATATCCGTTGGCAGCGTGTAAAGTAGAAGTACATGAACAGGCAGGGCGGCTGGGTTACTTCACATGTGTGGTCCATTTGCAGCCGCATTTTCAACTTGATCAACTGGTGTCCAGCATTCGCCTGGTAACTGAACTGGCAGTGGGAACAACTACAGGAAATAATTCAACATGACAACATCAACAGATTATTATAAGCAGGGAATGCTATCAGAGGCTATTAGTGAGCTGGGTCGTGAGTTATCAGAAAAACCAAACGATGCGGTAAAAAGAGCCTTTCTCGCAGAGCTATTATGTATCAGTGGTGATCTTGAACGTGCCGATGCACAACTTGACGTTCTGGTTACTCTGGAGCCGGAAAAAGCACTTACTATCGGAACTTGGCGTCAATTGATTCGTGCGGCTAAAACCAGGAAGGAAGTATTTGATAATGGACGAATGCCGGATGTGGTAGATGAGCCGACAGACCGTATTCAGGGACTGCTCAGCACACACTTAAGTCTGCGTGAGTCTGATGATATAGCTGTTTCACAGCAGACTATAGAGTTAGAAAATAGCCGAGAAGCCTGTGTTGCTACTGTTAATGGGGAAACCGTTGACGACTTGCGTGACCTGGATGATCTATGTGCGGGTGTACTTGAGGTGATGGCCACAAATGGGCTGTATTACTGGGTAGATTTTACACAGATAAGTACACTCGAATTCGAGGCGCCACAGCGCCCTCTTGATTTGTTATGGCGAAAGGCCTCTATCGTATTGCATAAAGGAACTGAAGGTGAGGTGTTTATTCCTTCAATATATGCTACGCCTACAGATGATAGCGATGCTTTACTTGGTCGTAAGACTGATTGGCTGGAAGAAGGGGGGTTGGTACGAGGCGTAGGCTTGCGACATCTACTTGCCGGCGATGAGATGCTCCCTATTCTGGATATAGAAAGTGTTGAATTTACAAGCAACTCAGTGGCCATGACAGGTTAAGATAATGGCAAGGATAAGATCACACCAGCCGGTTATGCCTTCTTTACTGGACAGGCTGATAGATGAAAATCCACATCAGGCTCTAGAGGTTGTCAAGCCGGTTTCATCACACCTGTCAAATTACAGGAAGAGTATCCGCCGTGATCTTGAGAATTTACTGAATACCCGACTGTACAGGCAAACCGACATGTCAGATTATCCAGAATTACAAAAGTCAGTAGTGAACTATGGGTTGCCTGATTTTAGCACTGTACAATTCAGTTCTGCAGAACATCGAGAGGAATTCCGCCAATCACTGGAACAAACAATACAGCAGTATGAATCTCGGTTTAAATGGGTTCGGGTAGAAATTACGCAAGCAGGTGAAGAGTATGACCGCACCTTGTATTTAAAGATAAATGCTTTGCTGATACTGGACCCGGATCCTGTTCCCGTTCTATATGATTCACGGATACATGCTCTCGACCGGGCGGTTACATTAAGAGAACTCGAACATGGATGAAGCGCTTCTTTCTTACTATAACCGTGAACTGGCCTACATTCGGAAAATGGGCGCAGAGTTTGCAGACCAGCATCCTAAAATAGCAGGTCGATTACGGCTGGATAAGGATACGGTAGAAGATCCGCATGTCTCACGGCTGATTGAGTCATTTGCATTTCTGACTGCTCGTATCCGTCATACACTGGATGACAGTTTTCCAGAACTAACTGAAGCACTTATGGGGGTATTATATCCGGATTACCATGCACCTGTTCCTTCGATGAGCGTACTTAATTTCAATTTATTACCTGAATTGACAGAAACACGCAATATCGATGCGCAGACAATGTTGATAACAGAGTCCACCGCTATTGGCCAGTGTTACTATCAGACTGTAGACGATACACAGGTATTACCGATCCGTGTAGAAAATAGTCAGTTCAATAGCCAGCCATACAAGGCTCCTTCATTACCAGCAGCGTATACTGCTATGAATGGTGGAGGTCAGGCCGTTTTGCGTGTGACACTTCAAGCCGAGCCAGGTACGACACTATCTGAAATTTCGCCATCCTCATTACGATTTTATATAAACGGGCAGGCTCAGTTATCTGGAAAGTTATACGAGTTATTACTGGGGCAGGTTTCAGGTATAGCGTTGGCAAAAGGCCCAGATGATCCAGATGCGGTTTTCTTGCCAGCATCCAGTTTGCAATCGTGTGGTCTTAGAGACAGTATGGCTGCTATACCTGTAGATGGTCGCTCATCTGTGGCGCATCGACTCTTGACCGAGTACTTCGCATTTCCTGAAAAATTCCTTTTTGTAGAAATAGATGATCTTGAAAATTCGTGGTCAGCATTTGAAGAACACGTAAACCTGTATATTTATTTCAAACAAACGCATCCGGAGCTTGTACAGGGTGTTTCTGAAAATACCTTGCTTCTCGGTTGTGTCCCTGTCGTTAACCTTTTTGAACAACCAATTGAATGTATCCCGGCAGATGAGATAGGTGTAGAAGCAAAACTGAACATTGATTCAACCCATACTCAATGCGCAGATATACACACGCTCAAACGTATTTATGCAAGAGACCAGGATGGAAAATGCATTGATATGTTTCCATTCTATGGTTCTCATCGCAGTTCAGATAATACTGACAATACTATTTACTGGAATACTCGCCGTGAATCCAGCCATTGGTACAATGGAAGAATAAGCCATGGAGTTGATACCTATCTTTCATTTGTAGACTCGGATTTTAAAATCTCTGCACCAGGCAACGACTGGATTATCAACGCTGATGCACTATGCACGAACAGAGATTTACCCGATAAACTACCGTTCGGCCCGGATCAGCCTAAATTAAATCTTATGGAGGGCGGGGCCGGGTTACGCATTAAATGTATGACGGCACCCACTTCAACTATTCAACCTTTGCTGGATGATGCCACGCGCTGGCAACTGATCACACAACTGTCGTTGCAACATTTCACAGGAAATGACGGGTTTGAAGTACTTAAAGAAACCTTGCATTTATATAATTTCAGGCGTGCACAGGACACCAGGGCATTAATAGACGGGATTTCGGGTATGAAATCGGAATTAACAACTGCCAGAGTGACGCAGCAGGGCAGGGCAGCAATTTGTCAGGGAACGAAGATAACACTGGAATTAGATGAGCACTACTATAGCGGTGGTGGAATGTATTTATTCGCAGAAATCCTTTGTGAGTTCTTTTCACAATATTGCACCATTAACACTTTTGTACAACTTACTGTAAAAATCAAGCAAAGACCAGGGAATGATATTGAATGGCCGCCACGGATCGGAAAAAAAGTACTGATATAAGCGCCGCTCGCTTATCGAGTGCCAGACAGCTTGGTAATGGAAGTCTGTTTAAGCTGGTACGTTTGCTTGAGCGTTACAACGTTTATGATGCTGGAGAGAATCTTCATTCTCGTATTGGTAGTGATAGTGCGCCCGTAAACGAGCCGGTCAGGTTTCATACAGTTAATCATCTTGGCTTTACGTCAAGTGAAGTCGAGAATATCCTGCAGCGTACCGGGATACTGGGTGCCTGTGATGTATATGATATAGATGTTAGCAGTATGGGTTTGACAGGACCAACTGGTGTACTTCCTCAACACTATACTCGTCAAGTACAGCAACGTATAAAAGAGCATGATTATGCGCTGGCTGATTTCCTTGATATGTTCAATCATCGCCTTATTTCTCTTTTTTATCGTGCATGGGCAAAGTATAGAATCACGGTAGATTACGAAGATCACCAGACACAGGGTAAACCGGCATCTGCGACCAGAGCTATTCAAAGTCTGGCAGGACAATATTCAGGATTATTGTATGAAACACCTCTTTACTATGGTGGCCACTTTGCACGTCAGACACGGTCTGCAGCATCATTACAATTATTGTTGCAAGATTACCTGC
>DRJJ01000254.1 GCA_011052255.1 Gammaproteobacteria bacterium
AGTATCTGTTCAGTAAATTTTCCTGGATACAACTACACAACCGCGAACAAGTATGATATCCATGACTCCTGATTATCAACCTTTGTGACTTCACGGTAGTTACCCGTGCCTTCAAGATAATCATCATCGTCATCGGTATCTTCAAATTCTTCCCAGTAGACATGGGTGCTCGAAAAACCAGCCTCCAGCAACAGCTCCTGCAACTCCGGCAGGGTCCATAACCGCCAGTCATAGGAAAATGCGCGGTTCATACGCGAGCCATCTGCAAACGCAAAATGTATATGACAATGCAGCGCATGGTCAATCGGATTAAACGACTCCTGGTGCCAGATATAGGTGAAGTCTTCATCATCCACCTCACGCTCTTCTTCAACCTCGTCCATCGATTCGGTGCCGCCATAAACATCAAGCACCAGCATGCCGTTCTCGTTCAGACCCTGGCGCGCCGCCTCAAAATATGCACGCAGTTGCTCGCGCGTTTTAAAACCATTAAAACTGAAGTTAAATGCACAGGCCATATCCATCTTCGGCTGCTGTACTTCCAGTACGTTTTCACAAAGCAGTTCGATGCGTGATGTGACTTCTTCACCCGCCGGATCCAGATTGTGTTCACGACCCCAGTCCAGCGTAGCCTGATCCAGATCGACCCCTTGGGCAGTGCGCTGCGAATGGCTCTTGCACCACTCTGTGATCAGTAAAGCCGTGCCACAAAAATCTTCGCGCAGACTCATGGGTTCCCACCCACGAATCTCCTTAAACGTCTCGATCATCAGTTCAATTTCGGTTTCCGGTGCCTGTACAGATTTTTCATAAAGCACATGCTTGTCCGCCTGCTGCGCCATACGCATCAGGCTTTGTACATTTGATTTTGCCATTATTTCACCACTTTCTTTTGATTGGTCACGCCACAGTCATTGACGCAGTAGTCTTCATTCAATATCTCACGAACGATCAGACGATGTTGATTATACTCGTAGTCGCGCACAATGCGCAGCCCGGTTAAATGCGCACTGGGTGGATTACGGGCAAATACAGTCTGGTAATCCTGCTCATTCAGGCCACCCTGCTGCAATAAGCAGGATGCACCGGCCGCCCCAGTTGTTCGGATAAATAACGGGCCATTGGTTCAAACGAGGTAATGGTATCTGCGGCATTACGGCGTGGAAAGATACTCATTGGCCCAGCCAGGTTAGTCACTTTCGGGCATCGTAACACAATTAGGCGAAGCCTCTGCACTCATGATAATAATATCAATATCAATATGTTATGAAGTTTTACAATCTCGACCAGGGATTAAATTTAATTTTGTACTGCAAGTGCACTATAATTTGGACAGCATACAGGGAATTGATTAGATACAGTGCGAGGTAATATACATGGAACTTGAACTAGAACCTATAGATGACAATCGAGAAAATCCAGGCGAGCAACCCCTGGGCAAACAACGCTATGAAGGTGCTGAACGCCGTGTTGCACAACGCCGTTGTGGGCACGATAGACGTGATGCGGTGCGCTATGAACAAGGCAGTGATGACCGCCGTGGTGGTACAGACAGACGTGCACCTGATATGCCATGGGACAAGGGCCACACCCTCTAGAGCCTGTCTGAAACTTTATTCCTGGTCGTTATAATAATCGTAACGATCCAGCATTTCCTTGGTAAACTGCCAGGCTTCGTTATAGGACAGACCACTTTTTTCCGGAATAATAATCTTTACATACAGCTTGCCCGGGTAAGCCTTTTTAAGTCGCGCCAGTCTTTTTTCCAGCTTCTTACGGCTCATTTTCTTATAATCTGCATCACCCGTGTCCTTGTATTCGACTCGCTTACTACCATTCCTCTTCGAATAGCGAACCTCGACCACATGCTTTCCTTTGGCCGTACGTGCGGGTTTGATCAGCTTTTCGTAGGCCACCTTAATGGTGTCATACTCACCCTGCAATGCCAGTATCTGTACTTGTGCATCACTGTGCTTCACACGTAATTCGCTCATTTCCACTGCCTGCTGACTAATCAGCTGCGCCTGTTCGTGCGTGTTTTGTTCGGCCTGCTGCAATGAGTTCTGCAGCCTTGAACGTATAGACTCATTATTTTGCAATTCCGCCTGTGCTGTATTCAACGACTGCATTAACTGACTGTTGTGTTGCTGCAAAACTGTCATGTTTCTCTGTGTACGTTCAAGCTCGGACACAACCACTTGATGCTCAAGATCCTTGCGTGCCAGCAGTTGTTTTTGTTGTTGCTCCTGCTCACTGGCTCGCATCAGTTGCATGCGCATCACCGAGACCTGGTGCTGAGCCTGGGCCAGCTGCTCTTCCAGCGTGGCATTTTCCTGGGAGGCAAAGCGTACTTCTTCCTGTGCCTGCCGCTCAGACTCCAGTGTGTCACGCAATGCGGCCACCAGCTCCCAGTTGCGAATAATCAACACCACACTGGCCAGCATAAAAATCATCACCACCACCATCATGATATCGGCAAATGCTGGCCAGTAATTGTCCGCAAGTTGTTCGGGGTCGGTGCGCAGATCTACGAATCCCTGCTGCATATCTGCTAGCCTTGTTCCGGCAGGCGGAAGCCGGTTCGTAACAGTTGTTTGATCTCCTGAAGTTCAGATGATCCTCCGCCCATTTGCATATCGGACAGCATTTCACCCACCCGCTGCGTGGCCTCGGCATAATGGCCCTGGGTCACCTGCATACTCTCGGCAGCGCTGCGCAAGCCACGAATCAGGCTGGCCACCTCATGCAACATCGCATCCGGGTTTTGTGCATAGCGGGGCAACAGAAATAATGACGTGACCTGCTCAACGCCACTCAGGAAGTTGGCCTGCACATCATTCAGCTTCATATAAAAATAACCGAAGAAGATATAACAGACGATCGCAGTCATGGTAGTAGACAGCGCCGTAGACATGCCATGAATGACCAGGCCCATGCTTTCCATATCCTGCGCTGCCTGCAGCAGGCTGGAGGCGCCAATCAGTGAGATGGACAGGGATATTATGGTTCCAAATACACCCGTCAGGATCAGGATATGGTGGATATAACGCGGGAAGCTGGTACGGGTACTTTCCTGAGCCACCAGCATGGAGGCCAGCGCACCGTGGTTAATCGGTGCATTTTGCCGGCTTAATTCACGTATCGTATGGTAACGCTGGGCGATAATAGAATGACTACGTAGCGACTGCTCCGGATCTTCCTGGTTTTGTTCCAGGGCCCTGGCAAACTTTACCAGTGCCGATTCTTCACGCATGTACTTCATTAACGCGAGCACAATTTTACTAATACCCAGTAAAAATAGCAGTACGATGCCACTGTTAACCACCCAGCCCACGGATGTCACCTGGTTTTTGATATAAAGTTCGCTCAGAAAGGGATAACTGGCGACCAGTCCAGCAACGGCCAGGCCACCCAGCACCATCATGCGCAACAAGATATTACGACTGTATGTGCCCCTGAAAATAAACATGCACCACCACCTGTAACGGGTTTGCCGAATCAGCATGCCTATTGTACAACGGAAACTGGCGGGATGCCGAATACACGCACGGCCTGGCTATGCATGCTCGTTTGTATGGGCACGTAATCATACGAAGGAAGGGGTTACGCTTGCTGCTGACTTATGCCGATATCTTTTGTGCCAGCTGGGCGCGCAGACGGTCAATTTGATCCTCACTGGCCAGGGCCAGCAGGGGCTCGAGCCGCTTGAGCAGGTGTTCCATTGCCGGTAATACCCTGTCCTCCTGCCCGTCTTCTATCATCGCCACCGCATCTTCCAGGTTCGGCATGGTGATATCATCAATAGGCTGCCCACCTTTCGCCTGGTTGAACATCACCACGTTACCACCCTGGCTTGCCGCGTCGCTCACCAGCTCACTCAGTTCGGTCATGACCGATTCTGGTGTCGGAAAACTCACGGAATCCAGCACGATGACCCCTATACTGGCAGTGATCTGGAAGATCTCTTCACCTACCTTGAAACGAACACTGTTAATTCGCTTGAGTATCCGGTCGGTACATAACCGCGCACTGTTCTTGTCAGCACTGCTTAATGTAATAGCAAAACGTGACATACCGATACGCGCAATCTGATCTTCTTCACGAACCTGCTTGCGCACCACGCTCGCCAGCTTGCGCAGGATAGCGTTACTACGCTTGCGTCCGAGTTTGACGAACAGACGGTTAAACTGGTCAATATCGATCCGCACGACAGACAGGTCTTCCTGGTGACGACGGCTGTAGGACATGATTTGTGACAGGCCTTCTTCAAATACCTGACGGTTGATCAGCCCGGTAACGGAATCCAGCGCATGATCTTCAGAAGGTGATTCGGTCTGTTCACGCAGCTCGGTTGAAACCTGGGCCGCATTGGCATGCGAACTGGCACGCGCCTTCAGATCAACCGAGTTAAAGGGTTTGGTAATAAAATCGGTTGCACCAGCAGCCAGCACCTTTTCACGGGCGCTATCATCATCCTCGGCGCCGGTGATAATGATAATCGGTAATTCCCTGATGCGAGATGATTCAGCACTACGCACCTTATCCAGCAACCCAAAACCGTCCAGATGAGGCATGGAAAGATCCGAAAATACCACCTGTATGGATGCGTCAGACTCAATCATCTCCCAGCCAGCCTGACCATCTTCGGCAACAACGACATCAAAGTCATCTTTCAGCAGCTTGCCAGCTGCCAGACGCATTACCTTGGAATCGTCCACCACCAGTATGCGTGGCAGTTCAGTTTGTTCAATTTCCTGAGTCATAGTCATATATAATTTCTACTAGCGCTCATTAACGCAGAAAGGGCTATAATCCTGTTATGCCCATCTTCTGCAATCATGCTACATAATCCAGACAATCACAGGCCATAACCGGACATATCATAATGTTACTATCTTGTAGTCCAGTCAACCTGTCAACCAGTTCACACTTTACTATAACGACCGCCTGGGTAATAACCTTAATATTTACGCTAGTAATAAAGTTTATACTTCAATAATCATTAAGTTATGGACACACCTTCCCCCTCTCTTACGCCCCTTAAACTGACTGTTTTTTATGATTATATTTGCCCTTTCTGCTACATCGGCAGCCGCCGCATCCTTGCTCTGGGTGACGAATACGACCTGCAAATCAACTGGGCAGGTATGGAAATCCACCCGGAAACATCTGAAGAGGGGCGTACCGCTGATTCGCTGGGATACTCCAGTACACAATGGACACAAATGATGCAATCGCTGAACAGCCTGGCACAAGAGGAAGGAATTGTTATGCGGCAACATAACTTCACCACCAACTCCGGGACTGCCCTCAAATTAGCAGAGGCCGCCAAAATAGATGGTCGCGAGGTGTTTTACCGCCTGCATGAAAGTCTGTTCGAGGCTTTTTTCTGCGGCGGGCGCAACATTGCCGACACCCACGTGCTGGTTGAACTGGGAAACAATGCCGGTATGAGCAAAGAACAAATAAAGCGGTTTGCCGATCACACAGCTATTACAAAACGTTTACAATGGAATTTACAACTAGCCAGTCAGCGCGGTGTTACCTCAGTGCCCACTTATCTTATTGGCAACAGGCTACTGACTGGCGCACAGTCTGTCAAAACACTGCGCAGCGCGGCTGATGAGGCCAGCGCGACTGCTGTGTAGCACACCATACGCATAATATAGAGGTGTACGATGAAATATTCAGGTCTGTTACTACTCATGGCAAGTCTGCTGAGCGCCTGCCAAAACAACCCGATCAAGCTTGAGGACTCAGCCTACGCCACGCTACCTGCCGGTTCGACACTGGTGCAACAACAGGATTTGACCCTGCCATCCAATACCTTCTCGCTACAATTTCAAAATGGCGAGCAACTATCCAGCAAGGATATTGATCAGTATTATGCCAATTGCGAACTGGAATCAAGAGACAGGGCCAGCACTGCGCGCACAATCAAGGCTGGCGTTTATAAAATTACGCGCAGTACACGCTATGAGGAAAGCACCTCATTGCCGGTGCGGGTTGCCAGTAATGCCAGCGCAGGCTTTATGTTGGCCAATGCATCCTACATGACCAAATTTCTGCTTTCGATGGATCTGCAATCCGAGCTTAACCCGAATATCATGCGTTTTACCTGCTCCGCATGGGGTGAACAGATAACCGAAGACTATCTGACCCTGAAAGTCATCAGGCAGACGCTTAACCCTCTATTCAGCATTAAGCTGCCGGGTGAGCAATAAGCACCACACTGTCGGGCCCGGTTGTTACGCCGGCCCGACAACAATGCCTCAGGACGGTTTGTATATCTCGGCACCCTGCTGATTAAATTCGTCGGCCTTGCTCTTCATGCCTTTTTCCAGCGCCACTTCTACATCCATTCCTTCGCGTGCGGCATAGTCGCGCACATCCTGACTGATCTTCATTGAGCAGAAGTTCGGGCCGCACATGGAACAGAAATGCGCCACCTTGTGTGCCTGTTTGGGCATGGTCTCATCATGGAATGCGCGTGCCCGGTCCGGATCCAGCCCCAGGTTGAACTGGTCTTCCCAGCGAAATTCAAAGCGCGCCTTCGACATCGCATTATCACGTATCTGCGCACCTGGATGGCCCTTGGCCAGATCAGCCGCATGGGCGGCCAGCTTGTAGGTGATTATGCCTTCTTTCACATCATCGCGGTTGGGCAGACCCAGATGTTCCTTGGGTGTTACATAACACAGCATCGCACAACCAAACCAGCCGATCATTGCAGCACCAATGCCAGAAGTAATATGGTCATAGCCGGGGGCGATATCGGTCGTCAGCGGGCCCAGTGTATAAAAGGGTGCTTCCTTGCAAACTTCCAGCTGCTTGTCCATGTTTTCCTTGATCATATGCATCGGCACATGGCCCGGGCCTTCGATCATGGTCTGTACGTCATGCTTCCAGGCAATTTCAGTCAGCTCACCCAGGGTCTCCAGCTCACCGAACTGGGCGGCATCGTTGGCATCAGCGATCGAGCCAGGACGTAGCCCGTCACCCAGTGAGAACGAAATGTCATAGGCCTTCATGATCTCGCAGATTTCTTCAAAATTTGTATACAGGAAGCTCTCCTGATGGTGTGACAGACACCACTTGGCCATAATCGCACCACCACGCGACACAATCCCGGTGGTACGTTTGGCCGTCAGCGGTACGTAACGCAACAGCACACCGGCATGGATGGTAAAGTAATCCACGCCCTGCTCGGCCTGTTCGATCAGGGTATCGCGGAACAGCTCCCAGGTCAGATCCTCGGCCTTGCCGTTCACTTTTTCCAGCGCCTGATAGATCGGCACGGTACCGATCGGCACCGGGCTGTTGCGGATGATCCACTCACGCGTCTCGTGTATGTTCTTGCCGGTCGACAGATCCATAATGGTATCGGAGCCCCAGCGGATGCCCCAGCTCATTTTGTCGACTTCCTGTTCGATAGAAGAAGTGACCGCCGAGTTACCCAGATTGCCGTTAATCTTGACCAGGAAGTTACGCCCGATGATCACCGGCTCCAGCTCGGTATGGTTGATGTTGGCCGGAATGATCGCCCTGCCACGGGCAATTTCATCACGCACAAACTCGGCAGTAATCTCGGCCGGTAAAGCAGCGCCCCAGCTCTGTCCGGGATGTTGTTCCTGCATGGCCTGCTGGTGCTGTTGCAAGCGCATATTTTCACGTATTGCGACAAACTCCATTTCCGGGGTAATAATCCCCTGCCTGGCATAATGCATCTGGCTCACATTGCAACCGGCCTTTGCTCGCCGGGGCAGGCGCTTATGGTGCTCAAAGCGCAGGTGATCCAGGCTGCTATCTGCCGCACGTTCACGACCGAATGCCGAAGTCTGCTGACTTAGCTGCTCGGTGTCGTTGCGCTCATCGATCCATGCCGAACGGATATCAGCCAGACCCTTGCAGATATCGATGGTGACCTCGGGATCCGTGTAGGGGCCCGAGGTATCATAAACCGTCACCGCCGGATTCGGTTCGCTGCCCTGCTCCGTGATGGTATCGGTTAGCGAAATTTCACGCATCGGTACACGAATATCAGGCCGGCTGCCCTGTACATATATCTTGCGGGAGTTGGGAAACGGCTGAATGGATGCATCATTTATTTTGGCCGTCTTGCTCAGAAACTCATCGAC
>DRJJ01000255.1 GCA_011052255.1 Gammaproteobacteria bacterium
AAGCCGGTGACCAGCACATTGGTAGGATAATAAGTTTTGAGTGCTTCAGTTTGCTGTGGCCAACCGAGTGTTGAGAAAGGCCACAGTGAAGATGAGAACCAGGTATCAAGCACGTCTTCGTCCTGAGTCAATGGCATGTCGTCAGGTAGCTTGTGTTTTTTACGCACCTCGGCCTCTGAGCGACCAACGTAAATGTTGTCATGTTCGTCATACCAGGCCGGAATGCGGTGGCCCCACCAAATTTGTCGTGAGATGCACCAGTCTTCAATATTGCGCATCCATTCGAAGTAGGTGTTCTTCCAGTTGTCCGGCACAAAGCGTACCTTGCCGCTTTCGACGGCTTCGATAGCGGGTTTGGCTAATGGTCCGACTTTTACATACCATTGATCGGTGAGGTAGGGTTCGATCACGGTGGCGGATCGATCACCACGCGGAACCATTAATTTGTGGTCTTCGATTTTTTCGAGCAGACCCTGTTCCTGCAGGTCGCTGACGATCTGCTTGCGTGCATCGTAGCGGTCCAGGCCGATATAGCGTGTTGGTAGCAGTTCGCCTTCTTCTTCCTCGTTTGCGCGTATCGCGGCATCGGTGGTGAAGATATTAATCAGGCCGCCGTGTGGCAGTTCCTGTATGGCGGTCTGATCACGGTGATTTTGCCAGACACCGTAGTCGTTAAAGTCATGTGCTGGCGTGATCTTGACGCAACCGGTGCCGAACTCCGGGTCTACATACTCATCTGCAATAATAGGGATACGTCGACCCGTGAGTGGTAATTCGACGAATTCACCGAGCAGGTGTTTATAGCGATCATCACCGGGGTGTATGGCAACGGCCGCATCACCGAGCATGGTCTCCGGGCGGGTGGTTGCGACAATCAGGTGGCCGTTACCATTGCTGAGCGGGTAACGCATATGCCACATGTGACCGTTTTCTTCTTCGGAGATAACCTCAAGATCGGAAACGGCAGTGTGCAGTACGGTATCCCAGTTAACCAGGCGTTTGCCGCGATAAATCAGGCCTTCTTCATGCAGGCGCACAAACACTTCGCTAACTGCCTCAGACATACCCTCGTCCATGGTGAAGCGCTCACGTTGCCAGTCCAGTGAGCTTCCCATGCGACGTAACTGCCGGGTGATGGTGCCACCGGATTCATGTTTCCATTTCCAGATGCGTTCGATGAATTTTTCACGACCGAGGTCATGGCGGGTTTTGCCTTCCGCCTCGAGCTGACGCTCAACGACCATTTGGGTGGCAATACCAGCATGATCGGTTCCTGCTTGCCATAGCGTATTGTCACCCTTCATGCGGTGGTATCGGGTTAACGCGTCCATGATGGTGTCCTGGAACGCATGTCCCATATGCAGAGAGCCGGTTACATTGGGAGGCGGGATCATGATGCAATAGGGCTGGCCGCCAGCCTGGGGGGTGAAGTAACCGTTAGACTCCCAGGTTTCATACCAGCGTTGTTCGATGGTCTGTGGGTCGTAATTCTTTTCCATGTGTGCTCAGTCTGCTTAGTGTGGCAAAGCGTCTATTATAACCAGAAACCGGATGCTTGCAGGTGCAGGATCAGCGGCTCGCTGGTTTGTGGGGTGTGTTTCGCAGGTAAAATCAGTCTTTTTGACTGTCGTGCAGGGCCTGTATCAGTTCGGGCAGGTGCTCCTGTAGCTTGAACACCAGTTTTTGCTGTATTGCCGCCTCTTGCCGGTTGACCTGTTCATGCACCGCGGCGCTGATGACCGGGATGATTTCATCCAGTATTTCGTGCTTGAAGTCTTCCTGAATCTCTGCCGCAATTTGCTCAAGCAGCGGGGCGATGGCCTCGATATTGATGTTGTCTGTTGATGGCAGATTCAGTAATTCTGCAGCAGGCTCTGGCGTGGCCAGGGCTTCCGGGTTGCCCGGGATAACGACTTCTTCCAGTACCGGAATAGGAGATTTATCGAACGGGTTATCGTCAATGCTCATGTTCTGGTGCCTTTATAGATTATGTGTATGCATAGGGTAACCGCGATCACGGTAGAATTTGAAACGTGTTCTGGCCTGCGCACGTATCTCATCGGCCTGGTTGACCAGTTCGGCGACGCGCTGGAAGCGGCTGAAAAACAGGGGCACTTCAGCCGTCATGTTTAACAGCACATCGGCCTGGCTTTCCGGTGCTTCCTGCTGATGGCCAATTAGCACCGGGGCAGGTTCGCCATCTGCTGTAGCCAGCTGGTGTGGCACAAAGCTGCCCTGACGAAAGGTCCACATGAGTTCGTCCAGCTGTGCGCTGGATTGTTCAGAGGCGGTGTGGATGTAGATGCTATGCCCTTGCTTAAAGGCCTTTTCAGCCAGACGGCAGGCCAGGATCAGACGGTTTTTTTCGGCCTGGTCCGGTAGTATATAGAAATCAACGCGTGTCATTATCCGGCACGGTCTATCAGGTATTGCATCAGCAAGGGTACGGGTCGGCCGGTGGCCCCCTTGTTGGCACCCGATACCCATGCGGTGCCAGCGATGTCCATATGTGCCCAGTTATAGTCTTTGGTGTAGCGTGACAGGAAGCAGGCGGCGGTGATGGTGCCGGCGGTCCGGCCACCAATATTGGCCATGTCAGCAAAGTTGCTGTCGAGCTGTTGCTGGTATTCTTCCCATAACGGTAATTGCCAGGCACGGTCACCAACCTGTTCGCCGGCCTTGAGCAGGTCTTTGATCAGCGGCTCGTTATTACCCAGTACGGCCTGGGTCTGGTGCCCCAGCGCAACAATGCAGGCACCGGTAAGCGTTGCCAGGTCGATCACTACATCTGGTTTATAGCGAGCACAATAGGTGAGCGCGTCACACAGTATCAGGCGCCCCTCGGCATCTGTATTCAGTATTTCGATGGTCTGGCCAGACATGCTGGTGACGATGTCGCCGGGTTTGTTGGCATCGCCATCGGGCAGGTTTTCTGAACTGGGGATCACGCCGACAAGATTAATCGGCAGGCCGATTTCGGCAACTGCACACATCACCCCCATGACGGTGGCGCCACCGCACATATCGTATTTCATTTCATCCATAGCTTGTGCCGGCTTAATCGAAATACCACCGGCATCGAAGGTCAGCCCTTTACCCACCAACACTACCGGCTTGTCCGATTTTCTTGCGCCCTTGTAGTCCAGTGTGATCAGTTTGGCTGGCTGGCGGCTACCGCGTGATACAGACAACAGGGCGCCCATACCCAGTTTTTTCATCTCGGCCTCTTCCAGTATCCTGATGCTCAGCTTGCTGTGTTGCTTGCCCAGCTTGCGAGCCTGGCTGGCAAGATAGGAGGGTGTGCAAATATTGCCCGGTAAGTTAGACAGATCACGGGTCAGACCCATACCGTTGGCGATGGCCTGCCCGGCGATCAGCCCATGTTTGGCGGCTGCCAGATCACGGCTGTCAACATTCAGCGTGATACTTTTCAGTGGACGTTTGGGTGCGCTGGATTTGCTTTTAAGCTGGTCGAAGCGGTAGCGAGCCGATTCACACGCGACGATGGCCTGACTGATTTTGCGCTGGCTGTTCCAGCCTTTTACCGTTAGTTCGGACAAATAAAACGTTGCATGGGTGGTGCCACCGTCCTCAAGTGTTTTACTTGCGGTAGAAAAAATCTTGCCAAAGCTGGCGGCATCCAGTTTTTTCTCTTTACCACAACCGACCAGCAGTACACGTTCGCAGCCCAGGCCCGGCAGGTTGTAGAGCATCAGGCTTTTCCCTGGTTTGCCATCCATGTCACCGTGTTTGAGCACGGCAGCCAACTGGCCATCGCAGACCTGGTTGATCTGTTTTGCAGTAGAACCGAGCTTGCGTGATTCATAGATGCCAATTACCATGCAGCCACTACGCTGTTTGGCCGGGATACTGCTTTTGACGCGATATTCCATGCTAGACTGATCCTCGATGTGCTTTGCCGGATAGCTTATACAGCACTGTAACGGAAAATGTTGAAAACATGCAAGCTTCATGTATATAAGGTGTTTCATGTGGTAATTTTGGTTAAAACCGGGCTGGTTTATGGGTATTATTGATCGTTATATTGCAGGCCATGTCATTAAGGGAAGCTTTGCGGCCTTGCTGGTTCTGGCAGGATTGTCCGGCTTTTTCGCTTACATGTCTGAACTCGGTGATGTGAGAGGCCTTTATACCTCATCAAAAGCGGCCTTGTATGTGCTGTTTACCTTGCCACGCCAGTTATATGAGTTGTTTCCGACCGCCGTTCTGATAGGCAGCCTGATTTCACTGGGTTCACTGGCGGCCCACAGCGAACTGATTGTCTTGCGTGTGTCGGGTCTGTCGCAATTCCGTATCAGTCTGTCGGTATTAAAAGGTGGGCTGGTGCTGATGGTATGCGCATTTATAATTGGTGAATTTATTGCACCACCGAGTGAGCAGTATGCCCAGCAAGTGCGTGCTGTGACTGCGCACGGAAACCTGACCTTGCAGAGTGATGATGCCTTGTGGGTGCGCTATAAAAATCAGGTTGTTCACGTAGAGAATATATTGGTTGGGGATCGCTTGCAGAAACTGGAGATATACCAGTTTGATGATGGGATGGAACTGAAACAGATTACTCGCGCCAGTGAGGCGAAATTCCAGTCAGGCAAATGGCATTTATCAGATGTTAGTCTTAACCGCATTGGTATGTCCGGTATACAGAGCGAGCAGCAAAAAGAAATGGTATGGGACGAGTTGTTCGACCCGGATGTGCTTGATGTATTAACAGTGGAACCGGAATATCTGTCTTTCTGGTCGTTGTATGAATACATTGAATATGTCGAGGAAAATGGTCAGGACAGCGAGCAGTACCGACATGCCTTCTGGGTCAAGCTGATAACGCCTTTTACCACATTGGTGATGTTGCTGGTGGCGATGCCATTTGTGTTCGGTTCGCTGCGTAGCTCCGGTACCGGCAAGCGTATGTTTATCGGCATTGTACTGGGGTTGGTATTTTATTTAATTAACAAAACCTTCAATCGGGCTGGTCTGGCCTATGACCTGTACCCTTTGCTCAGCGCAGCGCTGCCGACATTGTTGTTTGCTGCGGGGTCTATCTGGGCATTGCGTAGACAGCCCTGAATAGTTGTTGCTTATACCCGTTCGACACGGGTTTTTGCCAGTTTGTCATACAGAGCCTGTTTATCTTTACGGAACAGGCACCAGATCATACCCAGCCCCCCCAGTATCAGCGCGACAAAAAATCGTTGTGCGGCCTGGTTCCAGCTGATGGCAGCACCGGACGACTGCAATACCTTGATTTTCCATGCTCGCATGCCCAGTGTCTGTCCGCCATGCGTCCAGAACCATCCAAAAAACCAGAAACTGACCAGTAATATATAGAGCTGAAAGGGCAAACTGGCCGGATTAAAATGGCCGCGCGTAACCAGCATCACCAGAGCGGTCGCCAGAAACCAGATCGCAACCAGTAGCAGGCTGTCGTAGGTCAGAGCGCCAAGACGTCGCAACAGGCCGGCTGGGTGGGGTGTGGTTTCAGTCATAAAGTACCCAGTATAAAATCTTGTATGTTGGGTGAAAAGTGGTAACCCTTACCGCTTTGTGTTAAACCTCACCCCGTAGGCCGAAAAATATAACAACTAGCCATCAGGCGTGGGAATCAACAGTGTCAATTGTATCAGAACTAGTCAGTATGCCGGGCGTTATTGCTGCCGGCGAATATGCCTATCGCGGTGACCGCTTCAGTTACAAGGGCGACCTACAACCCGAGCAGGCGCGTATGGCTTCGATTATGTGTCGTTCCACCACCATGGGTGTGCGCATGCAGGCCGATATGCTTGCCTCGATCTATCCGGATTGCGGCATTACACCCAGTCGCGGCTGGGCGGTGCGTGGGCCACAGTTTTCTGTTTGTGTGGTTGCAAACGTATTCTGTTTTATAAGTGCCGAGGCACCGTTTAACGATATCATGCAGTTTATGAACAAGCGTCTGCATAATGACGTGAGTGATATGGTTTGATATGAAGTTGGTCGTAATGAAGAGGATGATCCATGGTTGATCTGGATAAACTGATGAACCTGGCGGGTGCCGTTGCCGCTTTCGAATACGGTGATGGTGGCAAGCTGGTAGACAGTCGCATAGATGAAGAAGGTCCGCTGGACAAAACCATGCTGGATTTGCTGTGCCATATGTGTGCTGCCAATACCTGTATTGCGACCATGCAGGCGCGTGGCTGGGAAAGCGTTACCGGTAGCACCGGTTTTTACCCGGTGCAAGGCTTCACGCTGGTCGGGTTTGAATGGTCTACCGTCACTCATGCGCGGCATGGTGTGGTGTTACGCAACGATCAGGTTGATTACGAATCTGCATACCAGGCACTTGAGGAACAGGTACAGGAATGATCAAACGACTACTGGCTGTCGATGGCGTACTGGCAATATGCCAGTTTCGGGATGACGGTGAATTTGTCGATGGTTATGGCATGATCCCTCAGGAAGAAATGGTACGCCTGTCCCGATTTGCCCATGATTACAAGCGACTGGTTCAGGGTAATGCCGATCAGTTATCCATGTTTACACAAATGCCAGGCTGGACGCCGCCGCGCGGCTGGATGGTGCATGGACAGAGTAAAACAGTACTGAGTATATCGAACCTGGTGTGCCTGACCAAGAACAAAGAGGCCTCACTCAAAGAGGTCATGTCAGAACTGGACAGGCTGGCGCATCGCTAGGTCGCCACATCTGCACTACACCAGCCACAATCGGTCTGCAATCAGTGGTAATATATCGTCCGGCTAATAAAACAAACCCGGCGTATAAACAGGCTGGCAATAAACGGAGTAACTGTCCATTTCCGAAGCTACCATCATAGCGCGTTCCGATCATGCGATTTCCCGCTCACTTATTAGCGAGAATGCGCTCAAGGTCATGTATCGCCTGAAAAATGCCGGCTTCAAGGGTTTGCTGGTTGGTGGCGGCGTACGCGATTTGTTACTCGGCAGAGAGCCGAAGGACTTTGATGTGGCTACCGATGCCACACCGGAGCAGGTTGAAGACCTGTTTCGGAATTGTCGCTTGATTGGTCGTCGCTTCCGGCTGGCGCATGTGAGATTTGGTCGCGAAATAATCGAGACGGCAACCTTTCGTGGCACGGGTGATGGCAGTGAATCCGATGACCATAGCCTTAACGACGAAGGCCGGGTATTGCGGGACAATGTTTATGGCAGCCTGGAAGAGGATGCCTGGCGCCGTGACTTCACCATCAACGCCCTGTATTACAATATCGAGGATTTTTCTGTCATTGATTACACCAATGGCATGGAGGATTTACGCAATGGTGTTATTCGACTAATCGGTGAACCGGAAAAACGTTATCGGGAAGACCCGGTACGCATGATACGCGCGGTACGTTTTGCAGCCAAACTTGGTTTTCGTATTCACGAGCAGGCCGAGCAGGCCCTGTTTGAAATGGGTCACCTGTTACAGGAAGTAGCTCCGGCACGTTTGTTTGATGAGGTACTGAAACTATTGATGTCCGGCGTTGGTGTACAGACGTTTGAATTATTGCGTCACTATGATCTGTTCCGTTACCTGTTCCCGATGACCGATGAGGCGCTGGCACAGGAAGAAAACACCTTTCCTCACATTCTGATTGCGCGTGCCCTGAGCAATACCGATGCGCGTATTGCTGAAGGCAAGCCGGTTACCCCTGCGTTTTTATTTGCGGCACTGTTATGGGATACGGCCCGCCAACGTGCAGAGCAAATCCGGCAAACTGAAGACCTGCCTGCCTCGCTCGCGTTACAGCGTGCGGCTGCGACTGTGGTCAGTGAGCAGGCAGGAAGCACCGCCGTACCCAAGCGTTTTAGCCTGCCGATGCGTGAGATATGGTCCCTGCAGGACCGTTTTAGTCATCGCCGGGGCCGTCGGGCAAAAGCACTGCTTGCTCATAAACGTTTTCGGGCGGCCTACGATTTTATGTTATTGCGCGTAGAGTCAGGTGAGGCAGAACAGGAGCTCGCAGACTGGTGGACCCTTATTCAGGAAGTGGATGAGACCGAACAGGAAAAGATGTTCGCATCCGGGCCAGGCGCGGGTGGTCGCCGCAAACGTCGCCGCCGACCGGCCAAGAAACGCGAAAGCAATCAATAGTATGCACCGTGATGCAGTCGATGCCTGGATAGGTCTGGGTAGTAACCTTGAAAATCCGAAACGACAGCTGGCTCAGGCGGTTAGTGCCCTGGGAGGGCTCAACCAATGCCGTGTGCTGGACCGCTCACGACTGTACCTCAGTAGCCCGATGGGACCACAGGATCAGCCTGACTTCATCAATGCTGTCGTAAAATTATCAACCCGCCTGACTGCACATGAGCTGCTGCAGGCCTTGCAGGATATTGAGCAATCACAGGGGCGGCAACGCAATGGTCAACACTGGGGGCCACGCACGATTGATCTGGATATCTTGCTGTATGGTGACCAGATGATTGACAGCGAAGACCTGACCGTACCTCATCCGGGGCTGTCACACCGGGCATTCGTACTGTATCCGCTATGGGAACTGGACGCGGATTTGCTTGTTCCGACAGCGGACAAGCCACTCTCCTTGCAGGCATTGATAACAGATCTACAGCAGCAGGATACACAACTCCACTGTCAGCCGTTGGAAGAGTCGATGTGATGAAGGCTTGCACAGCAAGACCCGAATCACGCACAATGAAGCGGTAATAATAATAGAATCAAATTAGATGGAACAACAACAGTTTATTGTCGTGGAAGGCCCGATAGGCGTAGGCAAAACCACCCTGGCCCGCCGATTATCAGAAACGTTCGACGGTGAGTTATTACTGGAGAACGCCGATAGCAATCCGTTTATGACGCGGTTTTACGAAAACCCGCGGTCGTCGGCGTTACCGACACAGTTGTTTTTTCTGTTCCAGCGCGCGCAGCAGCTGGGTAACCTCAATCAGAGCGATATGTTCAGCCCGGTGCGGATAGCCGATTTTCTGATGGCCAAGGATCGCCTGTTCGCAGAGCTGACGCTGGATAAACATGAGCTCGATTTGTATGATCAGGTAGCGGCCACGCTGGACATTCAGGCACCCGTGCCTGACCTGGTGGTTTACCTGCAGGCACCGGTCGACGTGCTGCGCCAGCGGATCAGCAATCGCGGTATTTCTCATGAGCAACAGGTGCGAAGCCATTATCTGTCTGACCTGGTGGAATGTTACGCGCGCTTTTTCCATGACTACCAACTCTCGCCACTGTTGATCGTGAATGCGGCTGAAATTGATCTGGTTAACAAGGACGAGGACTACGAGATGTTGCTGGAACGTATCCGTACTCACCGTAAGGGCAGCCAGTATTTTAACCCGATGCCGATGATTTCCTGATCCGGCACGTTAGCTGCGCTTTTCGGGTTTATGCAGCAGTTTGTTGTTTACGTTACAATTCAATCACTCTATTAACAACAGGACTCATTCGTGTCTGCGCAATCTGAACACTCCCGACGTATTACCATTGCCACCTTACGTGAGATGAAGCGAAACGAAAAGCGTTTCGTCTGTCTGACGGCCTACGATACGGCCTTTGCGCGGATTCTGGATCAGGCGGGGGTAGACCTGATTCTGGTGGGTGATTCTCTGGGTATGGTGGTACAGGGGCACGAAACGACCATACCGGTGACCATGGATGATATGGTTTACCACTGTAGTCTTGCTGCGCGCGGCGCATCGCGCGCGATGCTGGTGGCCGATATGCCTTTTCTGAGTTATGCCACGCCGGACCAGGCGCTGTCCAATGCTGCGCGCCTGATGCAGCAGGGTGGTGCGCAGATGGTTAAGCTGGAAGGCGGCGATGCGCAACAGGATGTGGTGAAACACCTGAGCGGTAATGGTGTGCCGGTTTGTGCGCACATCGGCCTGAAGCCACAGTCCATTCATAAAATGGGCGCTTATCGGGTGCAGGGCCGACAAAAACATGCGGCCGAATCTATGCTCTATGATGCCGAGATCCTGCAAAAGGCAGGTGCCGATATGCTGTTGCTGGAATGTGTGCCAATGAAGCTGGCACAGGAAATCGTGCGCAATGTTGATGTGCCTGTTATCGGTATTGGTGCCGGGCCGTACTGTGATGCACAGATACTGGTGTTACACGATGTACTGGGTATTACCCCCGGGCAAGTACCGAAGTTTTCACAAAACTTTATGCAACAGGCAGATAGTATCGCCGATGCCATAGCGGCTTATGTGCAGGCCGTACGTGAGGGTAGTTTCCCGGCACCGCAGCACTGTTTCGACTGATAAGGGTCAAAGGAAAATCCGATGCAAACAGTTGAATCACTGCTTGATTTGCGTAATGCTGTGCACACCTGGAAGCAGGCCGGTGAAAGTGTGGCGCTGGTACCCACGCTGGGTAACCTGCATGAGGCGCATCTGCAACTGGTGGACTTTGCCCGTACCCGGGCTGACCGGGTGGTGGTGAGTATTTTTGTAAATCCTCTGCAATTTGGGCTGGGCGAGGATTTTAACAGCTATCCCCGAACCGAGACTGAGGATGCTCGCCTGCTCGCAACACGTGAAACGGATTTACTTTACCTGCCAGGTGTAGCAGTGATGTACCCGCGCGATGCACAGTCTATGACACGGGTGGTCGTACCCGGACTGTCAGACCGTTATTGCGGTGAATCTCGTCCGGGACACTTCGAAGGTGTTGCGACCGTGGTTTGCAAGTTACTTAATCAGGTACAACCTGACATCGGTGTATTTGGTAAAAAAGACTATCAGCAGTTACTGGTTATTGAGCGATTGGTTGCTGACCTGGATATGCCGGTTAAGATAGCAGGTGTCGAAACGGTGCGTGAGCATGATGGTCTGGCTATGAGTTCACGTAATCGCTATCTTGATGACCAGCAACGTAGTCAGGCGACCGGCCTGAGCAAGATGCTGGGCACCCTGGCGCAGTCATGTAAAAAGGGCCATCAGGATTACCGGGCGCTTGAGAGTGAAGGCATTAAAATACTTGAACAGGCAGGATTTAGGCCTGATTATGTGGTGATATGTCGTAAAAATGATCTTGAACCTGCTACAGGGAATGACCATGATCTGGTTATTCTGGGGGCTGGATACCTGGGCAAGGCGCGCCTGATTGATAACATAAGCGTGACCGTAGGCATACCTGCCTGATATAATACGAATTAACGAAGTCTGGAAGATTTAGCATGCAACGTACTGTACTGATGGCCAAACTGCACAAGGCACACGTGACCCATTCCGAGCTGGAATACGAGGGCTCTTGTGCCATTGATGGTCATTTGCTCGATGCAGCGGGTATTCGCGAGTATGAACAGATCCATATGTACAATCTGGATAATGGCGAGCGTTTTACCACCTATGCTATCCGCGCCCAGGATCATAGCGGTATTATCTCGGTCAATGGCGCTGCGGCGCACAAGGCTGAACCGGGACATCGTGTGATTATCTGTGCCTACGCGGTTCTGAACGAAAACGAGCTGGCCAGTTTTAAGCCCACGCTGGTCTATGTTGATGCAGATAACAAAGTCATTAATACCCGCAATGCCATCCCGGTGCAGGTCGCTTAAGCTCTGGATACCCCTCTTGTTGCCTGTCACGGGCAATGTCATCGCCCTATAAACCATATAATAAATATAGTTAAATAACCCGATTAAAATTGTAAATTGAATTATGGGCCAACTGCTGCTTTAGTTAGTCTATAGGCTCTTTTTTCAGTGCTTTCTCAAGACTGAAAAGGGCTGCAATGACTTGTGCAGGGCTACCTGTTTTTTGTAACGGTATGTTCAGGTGTTTTGCCTGCGTTATTTCCAAATTATTGTTTAAATATGCAAATCGGGAGAGCAGATATGGCTATTGCAGAATCTCTGGAGGAGTATCTGGCATCACGGCATATTGCCTACGAAGTGTTTACCCATCCTAAAACATCGACTGCGATGCAGACTGTCCATAAGGCCAATATCCCGGCCGATCGTATGGTCAAGTGTGTGGTACTTGAAGACGACGCAGGCTATGTGATGGCCGTTGTTCCGGCCTCACATCGGGTAGATCTGGGTAAAATTCGTACAGCGATGAATCGCAGACTGGGTCTGGCAATGGAGAATGAATTCAGCGCAATGCTGGATGATTGTACCGTTGGCGCGGTACCACCAGTAGGTCAGGCCTATGGTATGGCGACGATTATTGCCGATGAGTTGTCAGACCAGCCGGATATATATATGGAAGGTGGTGACCACCAGGCTTTGTTGCATCTGACCGGAGGGCAGTTTAACGCGCTGATGACCGGTGCGGTACATGGGGATATCAGCCACCGGGTGTGACTGGTCGAGATACCGAACCCGTCCATGGGTGCACTGATGTGGCACCGGGGTAAGGTATGCATAATGAAGCCCGAAGGGATTCTATGCTGTAAGCGCGGCAATCTCTACGACAAACGCTTACCCCGTATTACGCATCCCTGCCGAAATCGCATTGATAGAACGCAGCAGCGGGTTCAGCCATGCTGACTCGCTGATACCGGACTGTTCGTCGGCACGATAGCGTCTCAGCAATGTCACCTGAATATAGTTAAGCGGATCCAGGTACGGATTGCGCCGCGTCAGCGACAGTGCCAGTGGAGGTACATCTTCCAGCAGGCCCTGCTGATTGGTTATGTTCAGAATTTGGGTAACGGTGCGTTGATATTCATCCAGCATGTTCTGGTACACCGTATCACGTGTTTCGTCATTTAAAACCAGCGTTGCGTATTCGTGCGCGATATCCATTTCACCCTTGAATAATGCCATCTGGGTATTACTAAGCAATGAATGGAAGAAAGGAAAATCTTCATACATGCGTTGCAAGGTTGCCAGGCGTACCGGGCTATTCTGACGCCATTTTTCCAGAGCGCTGCCAATACCATACCAGGCCGGCATGGTATGACGTGACTGGGCCCAGCCAAATACCCACGGGATGGCACGTACCGAGGTCTTGGCACGGTCACCTTTCTTGCGGTGTGAAGGACGTGAGCCGATATTCATCAGCGCGATTTCACTGACCGGTGTGGCTTCATAGAAATAGTCCAGGAAGGCCGGCGTTTCATCGGTCAGTTTACGATAGACGGCCTCACCATGCTCGACCACTTCATCCAGTATGCCCAGATAGTCACGCCGGTCGGTGCTGTTGGTGGTAGCAGGTCGGCTGGCTTTCATCAGGCCGGTAACACCCATGGTCAGTTCATAGACAGCGGTTTCGGCGTTACTGTATTTGTACGACAGCACTTCACCCTGTTCGGTGAATTTGATCTGGCCAT
>DRJJ01000256.1 GCA_011052255.1 Gammaproteobacteria bacterium
GGCCAGCCCATCACTCACCTGAATGGCGATATCAATTGCTTCGTTAATTGCTAACGGGCCACGTGCTATTTTTACCGCAAGTGTCTCGCCTTCGTAAAATGGCATGGTGATATACATGTGCCCTTCACCCGTCTCACCGACATCATGAATAACACAGATATTAGGATGATCCAGCCGGGAAGCCGCACGCGCTTCAGCCATGAATCGTTGTCTGGCAGACGTTGAACTATGCATGTGATTCGGTAAAAACTTGAGCACAACCTGACGTTGTAGACGGGAATCGAGCGCTCGATAGATAACACCCATCCCGCCCATACCTATTTTTTCCTGAATCTCATGCTGTCCGATAATATGACCGGCTGGTAACATCGTTGTATCGTCAGTCACGACTGTATTATTAGATCCAGGGGTAGAGTTAGAGGGATCTGAGGCCGGGGTTTTCGCCTGGTTATCCTCGCTATCGTGCGCTTCCAGAAGATCACGCACATCCTTAAGCAAGGTCCCGCTACTATCCTGACTATTCAGGTACGACTCACGTTGATCGACTGGCAATGCCAGTGCCGCTTCAAACAAGGTCTGTAATCTGGTCCATTCGGCTTGTTCCACAGCAGCTCCACGACGATTATCCATCTATATCTCATGAGTTCTACCAGAACCCACGCATATCAGCTTAATAATTCTTAAATCAAATAAAATTATAACCAATTGATTAATATCATATTATTACGGAATTAATAATTATTTTTATTTTTTATCCAATATCATAAGGGGATTAGCCTGTGTTTTCCGCTTTAAACAATAAGCAGCACGAAAAAGACAACAATTGTATACCCAAAAAACACAATAAAGTAGGAGATACCATCATGATACGCCATAATTACACTTTTGTTCGCAGCGCCGCTCTCAGTATAACCGTTCTTTTGTAGATCTTTTTCAGGCTCGCATTGAGATCTATGTCATCCGCCTGATCAGCCATATCATCGACTCCAAACAACAATCGCCTGTAAAAGACCGGTATAAACGGGGTGCACGTCTCTGTGCAATACCGGTCTTCAATCAGGACTTATTTTGTCTCTCCTGAGCGGGTAGCACGCTTCTTCTTTCCGGGCTTCTTAGGAGTAGGAGCCTTCTTTTTTCCAGATGCTGTGTTACGTTTGCGTTCCTTCGTTTTGCCATGTGATTTACTGCGTGCATTGACCCTGGCTTCTGATCGGGCTCTGGTCGTCAGTACCTTGCGATCGCCTGCATCAGATTTTTCATCGAGTACTCTTATATTGAGCCGTTGCTGGCAGACATGTGTCTTCTTAAGTGCTGCGAAGGTCTCATTGGGCATACCCGCCGGTAAATCGATTGTTGTGTAGTCTTCATATATTTCGATATGACCAATGTATTTACTATCAAGATCGGCCTCATTCGCTATTGCACCAACAATGTTACCGGGCTTGACCTCGTGCTGATAACCCACATCCAGACGAAAACGTTTCATCTCTACTTCCGGGTGCCCCTTGAGGGGCAAAGCTCTGGTTGAACCCCCTTCCTTACTGCGCCTGGGGCTACGCTTGCCTTCCTTGTACTCATTGCGTCCCTTACGCTCTTCGCGTGCGGGTTTATACTCTTTCTCGGACATCAGTAACGGTTCATCACCTTGTAAAAGACCAGCTAATGCAGCTGCAATTTCCAGAGGCTCTGCACTTTCTTCCTGTTGAACTTCAGTTAACAACTGGTAGAAAAATTCATTTTTCTGATCAGACAGGTTGTCACGAATACGTTGTTTAAAGCGCTGTATACGATACTGATTAATATCTTTGGCCGTTGGCATCTGCATGGGGTCAATCGGCCGGCGGATGGTTTTTTCGATTGCTTTCAGCAATCGTTTTTCACGGGGCGCGACAAACAGAATGGCGTCTCCTGTTTTGCCTGCGCGACCGGTACGACCGATGCGATGTATGTAGGCTTCGACATCAGTCGGGATATCATAATTAATCACGTGACTAATGCGCCTTACATCCAGCCCACGGGCAACCACATCGGTGGCGACCAGGATATCCAGCTGACCATTCCTTAAACGTTCCACAATACGCTCTCGCATGTTCTGCGGGATATCACCATTGAGCGCTTCACAGGCATGACCGCGTGCCTCAAGCTTTTCTGCCAGTTCAACGGTAGCCGTTTTGGTACGCACAAATACCAGCATCGCATCATAGGTTTCAGCTTGAAGGATACGGGTTAACGCGTCCAGTTTATGCAGACCGCTGACAGGCCAGTAACGCTGGCGGATGGTATCTGCAGTGGCTGTCTTTTGTGCCACCCTGATGATTTCCGGGTTATTCAGGTATTTTTGTGAGACCTTGCGAATTTCTGCGGGCATGGTTGCCGAAAAAAGAGCGATCTGACGATCGTCCGGCGTCTGTTCCAGTACCCATTCAACGTCATCAATGAAACCCATACGCAACATTTCATCGGCTTCGTCCAGAACCAGTGCCTGCAGGTTGTCCAGTTTCAGCTTGCCCTTGCGCATGTGGTCCATCACTCTGCCAGGCGTACCGACGACCACATGAACACCACGTCTTAGCTGTCGCAACTGTATTTCGTACGACTGACCACCGTAGATAGGTAATACATGAAAGTCCTTGAGATGACGGGCGTAGGTCTTGAATGCTTCTGCGACCTGTATCGCCAGTTCTCGTGTTGGAGCCAGTACCAGCACCTGTGGCTCACGACGACGCAGATCAAGCCGCGAAAGTAACGGCAAGGCAAAGGCTGCTGTCTTGCCGGTTCCGGTCTGTGCCTGACCGAGAATGTCTCTTCCTTCCAGCAAGGGCGGGATGCTTTGCGCCTGAATAGGTGATGGTTGTTCATAGCCAACGTCTTCCAGGGCCTTCAGAAGCGCGGGTGCCAGTTTCAAATCTGAAAAGCTGACAGGGGTCTTATCTTGCGACATGTGGTTCTACCTTCTACCCGAAATCAACCGGGACACTAATACCTTCAGCCAAACAGCTGAAGACGGAGAGGGGACGGTGTCAAGACACTTGTCGTCCCGGGGGGACTCTCCTTGATGCCGCTTTAGGTCTGTACACTGCGGGCGTTGCCCTGTGTCTTTTTAACCTGTCCGGGAATATGGGGAGAGAGCTTTAACTATTCTGGTTTGCTTAAGGCCTTAAGCCAGTTCATTGACCGCCACATGGTAGCGCGGATCTTCAAGCACGTTAACCTCAACCAGGTCACCCGCCTTGTGTAACAGCTCGCGGCACTCAGGACTCAGATGCCGCAGATGCAGCTTTTTCCCGGCATTCATATAACGCTCTGCGAGGCTATCTATAGCCTCGATAGCCGAATGATCCATCACACGCGAGTGCTGTAATTCTATAATAACATCGTCCGGATCGTTCTTGCATTCAAACAGATCCTGGAAATTTCGTATTGATGCAAAAAATAACGGACCATGCAGTTCGTAGACCTTTGACCCATTCTCATCGAAAAAAGACTCTACCCGAATATGCTTGGCATGTTGCCAGGCAAAAACCAGTGCTGAAACAATCACACCGACAACGACGGCAA
>DRJJ01000257.1 GCA_011052255.1 Gammaproteobacteria bacterium
TCCAGATCCTGGTATTTGCCTGAGCCTACCAGCAAACGTGAGTGATAGGTTTTACCGGCGATAATCAATGGGTCATTCTGGTTCATGGTGGTTTCTGTCTTCCTGAGGTTTATGGTGATACTTTGTTATCCACCGCCGATGGCCGAAACGATCTCGATTTTATCATCCGCGACAAACCAGTGCTCTGCATAGCTACTGCGAGGGACAATCTCGCGGTTGGCTTCCATTGCCACGCGATTTCCGGTCAGTTCCATGTCAGAGACCAGATTTTCAGCTGAATAACGGTCAGGCACCTGGCGGTTTTCACCATTGACGATAATATTGATCATAACTTCTATGCGTTTGAAAGAATCACAGCATTGTACACTAACAGGCCGTTAGTACTCTAACCACCGTGAATGACAGGCTCACCTGTCCAGCCTTCAGGCATGAATAACCACCAGTGTGCCGGGTTTGACCTGTTCAAACAACGTAATCACATCAGTATTGGTCATGCGGATACAACCCTGCGAAACCGGTTCGCCAATACGGGCTTCATTTGCGGTGCCATGTATATAGATATAGCGCTGATGGCTGTCTACTTCGCCACCCTGGTTAATACCCGGCTCCAGTCCTTGCAACCAGAGTATGCGGCTGGTGATCAGATCTTCATCTGTGGCTGACGGCCGGGCATCAGGGTCAACACACTGGTCTGTGGCAACGCGCCCTTTGAATACCGTACCAGGGACGGTCCCATCACCGATCATTTCAGCGATACGATGTATGCCGGTGGGTGTTTTAAAACTCCCGTTTCGGTTGCCGATGCCATTCAGGGCGGTAGACACCGGCCAGCGCTGTAACAACTGGTCATGGGCATACAGGGCAAGCTGCTGCAGATTGACACTAACGTGTATCAGCTTGCCATCCGGGCTATCACCATGTTTATTGGTTAAATCCTTTGTATTCAGTATTTGTTCAGGAGTATTATTCATCCTGAAAGAGTACATGCCTGCATCATTAATTCAATAGAGAAGCCACTTAATGTTTATTAAAAAATCGCAGTATAAGGGAATATTCATGGCCTGCATCATGCTCGCTGTCGTTGGTGGCCAGGCTAATGCCAGCGCGAACTGGAATGCAAATGCGATAAACCAGTTACAGATGAAGGTGGGTGCTACGGTTAGCGGGCTTCCAGAAAGCCAGCGCATGGCGTTGCTGGAATTCTACAAGTCGCCGACAGTTGTTTTACTCTGGTCCGACCAAAACGGACGCCTGGCGCGTGCGGGCGAATTACGGCAGATGTTACAGCAGTCTATGACGCATGGGCTGGATCCATCACCTTACCGTTTGCAGGAAATCGAAACGTACTGGGGTAAAAATGATGTGTCTTCGGCGGTTACGCTCGAAATGTTGCTGAGCCAGGCGCTGTTGACCTATGCCAATGAGCTGTATAGCGGGCGCTATGCACCGCATGATGTGGACAAGGAATGGCACATGAAGCCCAGGGTACTGGACAACAGCAAATTGCTGCTGGATGTGTCCGGACAGTTGTCCATAACTGATACATTAAGTGATCTGGCACCCTCTCATAGCATTTACAGTGCGCTGCAAAAACGGCTGGCCGAGTACCGGCAACTGCCCGAGCAGGGCGGTTGGCCGGTGATAGCCAAAGGGCCGACCTTGCGGCCGGGTATGCAACATGAACAGATAAAGCAGATACGCCAAAGACTGTCCGTTACCGGCGACCTGCAAGATGCCGGTCAAATGGCCAGCCCGGTTTTTGATGACACACTGGTAGCAGCAGTCAAGCATTATCAGACGCGTAACGGCCTGCATGCCGATGGAATCATCGGCAACGGCACCCGTGCAGCCATGAACATCCCGGTAGAGCAGCGTGTGATACAGATGCGCATCAACCTGGAACGCTGGCGCTGGTTGCCGCTGGAATTTAGAGGTCATTCATTCGTGGTTAACATGACCGGCTATATGCTCTACAGCTTTCAGGATCATGAAATTGTGCTGGAGATGCCGGTGATTGTGGGCAAGAAATACCGCTCAACACCGAGTTTTAATAACCTGATGAGTTATGTCGAACTTAACCCGTACTGGAACGTGCCAACCAGTATTGCGGTCAAGGATCTGATTCCTGCCCAGAAAAGAAATTCGGGCTACCTGAAAAAGAAACATATTCGTGTATTTCGTGGCTGGAAAAAGGATGCAAAAGAGCTGGACCCGGCAACCGTCGACTGGTCAAAGGTCAGCGAAAAACATTTTCCGTACCGGCTGCGTCAGGACCCGGGCCCACATAACGCACTGGGTACGATGAAGTTTATGTTTCCGAACAAATACGCAATTTACCTGCATGACACGCCTCATCGCGAGTTGTTCAAGCGTCACGACCGCGCCTTTAGCTCAGGTTGTATCCGGGTACAGGATCCGCTATACCTGGCCACCTACGTGATGGGGGATACCAGTGCAGCGGGCCGGGCCAGGATAGAAAAGCTGCTTGCCACGGGTAAGAACCAGGCCTTGCGCTTGCCGAAAAAGATTCCGATTTATCTGGTATACACGACATCCTGGGTTGACCGCAAGGGAAACCTTAATTTTAGAAAGGATATATACGGTCGTGACAAGCGTATGTTGGCTGCTGTTTGTAAAAATAGAGCCAAAAAGTGTGAAAAGGCGCAAATATCATACTAAATTAATGATTTTTTGTTGAATTATTGAGTGATTATGCCGATATAATAGCCAAGAGTGTAATTAACAGGTCAATAATGACCCGGATTAACTGGATGTTTGATAATAAAGGAAACCCGGCCACAGGCCATAAACCTGAAAATCTCTCGCGCAGGATGTTTCTCGGTGGTTGCGCCGGGTTAACAGCGGGACTGATTTTACCAGCAGGTGTAGCAGCTGCCTTACCCAAAGGCGGTGAGCGTGTGCTTTCCTTTTATAACACCCACACTGGAGAGCAGGTTACTACACCCTACTGGATAGACGGCGAATATAATGCCGAAGGCCTTAAGGACTTGCGCTGGTTGTTACGTGACCACCGTATTGGCAAGGCCCATGATATCGACACCAGACTGCTGGATATTGTATACGCCTTGCAGCAAAAGATTGGTGCGGGTAAGCCAGGCAAGCCATTTCATATTATATCCGGTTACCGTTCACCTAAAACCAACAGCATGTTGAGCCACAAAGGTAGAGGTGTTGCCAAGAAAAGTCTGCACATGCAAGGTAAGGCTATCGATATTCGCTTGCCGCACTACAATACGCTTGAGCTCAGGAAGGCCGCTTTGTCACTCAATGCAGGCGGTGTCGGTTATTATCAGCGTTCCAACTTCGTCCACCTGGATGTGGGTCGCGTTCGTAGCTGGTAGATCCGTTTTTTTTCATAGTCGTCTCACTCAGAGCAACAACAGCCCCGGACAATATAATTTGTAGCGGGCGGATATTCCTGTTAAATATAGCTGACGCATAATCTGGTACCCGCATTGCGGGTGTAGTTCAATGGTAGAACGGCAGCTTCCCAAGCTGCACACGAGGGTTCGATTCCCTTCACCCGCTCCAGTTTCCTGCAGACTTCAGCATTCTAAATACAGCCTCTCTCAGGCTGACTCGCGGTAATGTGCGGGCGTCTTACCGGTCCAGCGCTTGAATGCGCGAGTAAAGTTACTGGGTTCGGAAAATCCGAGCAGATAGGTTATTTCACCAATTGAACGATTATTCTGCTTGATATAGGTTTGTGCCAGGTTGCGGCGAGTGTCTTCCAGCAGTTCTTTGAAGTTGGTATCTTCATCCTGTAGTTTGCGCTGTAACTTGCGCAGGCTCATATTTAATGATTCTGCAATATTGTCCTGCCTGGGTGCACCGTTTGGTAAGTGATCGATGATATGCGATCGTACTTTCAGGGTAATACTGTCCTTGTCAATTCTGGCCAGATATTCCATTACCACCTTATCGTTTACGCGTGCCAGTTCCGGGTGAGCATATGGCAGGGACTGTTTGAGCATGGACTTATCAAAATACAGGATATTCTCTGCATGGCCATACCTTATCGGACAGCTGAAAAAGGCAGTCATTTCCTGCGCGCAGGCAGAAGGTGGCTCAGGTCGTTGCATGCACACAGAAACCGGGTGAATTTTTTCGTTTATCGCATTTCGGCACAGGGTGATAAAAAAGGCCATTGTTGCATCGGACGACGCATATTCAAAATCATGAAATTTCTCAAGGCCGTTTATGTGTAGTGCGTATGTGTCATCCTTAAGCGTAAATTCCATATCGATAGCAGTAGATAACAACCTGCAGTAACGTACCAGACGATTAAACGCATCTTCCAGGGTGTCACTTGCCAGCCATGAAAAGCCAAGGCCCTGCATAATACCGGGTTGCATCAGATCGACGAGCGATAGACCAAAACAGGGGTTACCGGTCTGTTCAACGGCAATCCTCCAGAATCGTTGCAGGCAGATAATCGGAACACGTGCATCAGACGAGGCAGCAAGTTTCAGATCTATGCCTGCCTCATTTGCAAGCTTGTCAGCATCCAGACCATGGCGCTGCAGGCCTTTGGCGACAGTCAGCGCAGCTGTCGCGATGGTCGTGTGATGCAGGAATTCCTGATTTGGATTATTTTCCATTTTTCAAAGATAACAGATTGTCATGAAAAGATAATAGCAATTATCGACTTTTTACTTAATGTAGCAGCATTACCTGCCAATACAAACTGATAAGTACTTGTGACTATGCTATTTGAAAAAGTGAGCCCGACCCTGAATATAGATCCGTACGAACTTGCCATGTTACCCATGATACGACTATCGCCTGACGCTGAGCCTAGCGAAACGTATGGTGATTGTGGTCTGGGTAAACTTGACTCCGCCTATTTCGATATTGTTAATACCGGCCTTTGGTCTTACCAGCTTTATACCTATCTGGAACTGCTGCAAAAAATATTCGGGAATAATGTAAAGACCGAAGTGAGCGACTGGTTGCTAGACATGCTTAATGCGAATAACAGTGCAGGCGATCGACTGCAAACTGTTTTTACTGTCATTGAGCATGCCAAAAAACAGGCCCGTCATGCAGTAATGGGTACAGGTAAGGATTTATCGAGTATATCGGTAGAAATGAGCATGGCACTGGCGATGCTGGTTGAATTACCTGAATCACCGGATTTTTCTGTCAGTAAAGGAGACAGGCAAACTCGAATCAGGCTTATCAATACTGAAGTTGACCAGTATTTTGCCGCAAGCCTGAAATACGCACATGATGATGTGTTTACTATCCTGCTTCCCATTCTTGAGAACCTGGGTGCCGCCATACCTGGCGATATGAGGACTCAGATAATCCACAAGCAGTAGTTGCTCAAACTGATTGCAATCCTATTCAAGGATAAGTAGTTGGCATCACAGGACAAGGTCGAGCCGTGTGTTTGAGGCTACCTTATTATCAACTCAGAAATACTGATAGCCAGGAGCATCGCATGTCAAAAGAAAGTATTGAATTAATCAATTATCTCAAGCGCTATGGACTGAACGATGAGGTATTCAGCAGGTTACACCCGGCCGGTATTTCGATACAGGAATTCCAGCAACAGTGTATAGCAACAGAGGGTTTTGAACAGGGTAGTGATGATGAGATAACAAAGCTGCGACTGGTATTCTTGCGTGTGACTATCCGAACGGACAAGTTTTCCGCATTGATGCAGGATGACGAATTTGCGTCTTTGATAGAAGCGGCGATAAGAGGATTTCCATCAGCACAGGACAGGCAGGCCACCGGTTTCGATACAGGGGCTTTCCCTCTCTATCGCAGTGCACTGCACTGATTATAAGGGCCGCACCGTATAGCCACTGTTTTCAGTGGCAATACGGTGGTTTTGCTAGTGTGGGACAGAACGTTTTTTAGGTATCAGATGTTCGTCACTCAAACGATCCTGTAATTCATTCGGGTCGAGTCGGATCAAATCCTTGTTAAGCTCGGTAGTCAGGCTTTCTTTAAGCGCGCCGCTCATCGCGTTGCGTAAATGACCCAGCATACGGTTTTGTGACACCAGAATAATTTTTCCATTTCTCTTATTAATGCGTTGCGTTTCATCAATTATTGATTGGGCAAAACGTTTTTCATATTCATCCAGATGTTTTTTACGATGGTCATCATAACCATGTGCGTTACCACTATTTGTGGCACGATTACGGCCGGACTTCATCTCGCTCCAGCTACCGCTGGCATTATGGCTGGTTTCTGAATTAATTAATGCGCTGAGTTCTATTAATTTCGGCCCGGTCTCGAAATCAGGGCTATCGCTATCTTCCAGTTTGAAAAATCGGGCACGACTGCTGTTGGCTACAATTACGCAAGTAGGGTTCATATATTGTCCTCCGGGAGCAGGTTAGGGGGATGTGTATCGGTTTACTATTTAAGTATGGACGACAATTCCTGTTTCGCCAGTTCTGAGCCAACACCTTGTTTTTTGCTGTAATTGAGGCACACTGGTCTTATGCTCGCGCGACATTACAAGAACAACAGACGGGGAAAACCATGTCAAAAATATTGAAATATACCTTTTATCTTGTTTCTCTGCTGGTGGTGCTATTTGTAGCGCTGGTGATAGCGGTCAGTGTGCTGGTTGACCCGAATGACTACAAGGCTGAGCTGACCGAAAAAGTGCAGCAGGCCACCGGGCGCAGCCTGAATATTGAAGGTGACCTGTCATTAAGCTTCTTCCCATGGTTTGGTATCGAGATAGGTAAAACTGAACTGGGTAATACGCCTGGTTTTGATGGCAAGGTGTTTGCGAAGATTGATCAGGTGTCAGTCAATGTGCAGGTGCTGCCGCTGCTACGCGAACAACTGGTGATTGATCAGGTAATACTGGATGGCCTGTCTGTGAAACTGATGCGTAATGCCCAGGGCAAGACCAACTGGGATGATATGGTCAGCGCCGTTGTTCCAAATAAAAAACCCTCACGGAAAAAGTCATCAGAGAAAAACTTTCAAAAAGAAATGCAGGAACACCATAAAGGTATGGGTGACCTGATGAAAGGCCTGGATATCGGTGGTATCAAGGTTAGTAATGCCAGCCTGGAGTGGGATGACAGGAAAAACAAGGTTAGCTGGTCCTTGCATGATATGAACCTCAATATTGGCGCCGTGGCCACAGACAAACCTGTGTCCATAAAGTTTAGCGTGCTTGCAACAGACAGGAGAGCAGGCAAGGACTACCCGTTGTCGGTGTCCACTGTGCTAACCATGAATTACGAAAAACACCAAATGCAGTTGTCTGATCTTGAACTGAGCCTGTCTGAGCTGACGCTCAAAGGTCAGGTGTTCATGTCGGGTGAAAATCTTCAGATGAAAGGGCAACTGGCCAGTAATGAATTTGTGCCCAGAGACCTGTTAGCCGGGCTGGGTATCAAGTTACCTGCCACTCAGGATGATACCGTGTTTGGCAAGGCTTCACTGGCCACAGATTTCAGTATGACGACCAACAAGCTGTCACTTGATAATCTTGTGCTCAAACTCGATGACACCTCGGTACGAGGTAATGTAAAAGTGGCCCCATTGTCACCTGCGGGTATTCATTTTGAGCTGGCCGTAGACGAGCTGGATGCAGATCGTTATCTGCCACCCGTAAGTAAAGTTGCAGAAAAGCCGGCCGCAAA
>DRJJ01000258.1 GCA_011052255.1 Gammaproteobacteria bacterium
ATGCTGCCATCGCTGTTGTAATGGATGCGTTTGAGTGTGGCCTCCTGACCATCAATCAGTGCGACGACAATATCGCCATTGCGTGCCTGCTCGCGGCTTTCGACGATCACCATGTCATCGGGCAGGATGCCGGCCTCAATCATCGAATCGCCCTGCACCTTTAGCACAAAGCGTCTGGGCCCCATGAAAAAGGTCGACAGGTCGATTTCTTCCTGATCGGGGATGGCCTCTATCGGCATGCCGGCCGCAATGCGGCCCAGCAGGGGCAGGGTGCTGGATGTGCTGTCGGTAGCAGGGGCCAGGTGGATACCGCGATGGCGGCCACGCTCGAGCACCAGCAGGCCGGCATCGGCCAGCGCCTGCACGTAACGATGGGCGACGCCGCGTGAGCGGATGCCCAGCGCTGTGGCTATTTCATCCAGCAGCGGCCCGTGGCCGTGCTCGGTAATATAGTCACGAATAAAACAGAAGGCTTGTTCCTGGCGTGTAGACAGCATAATCTGGCTCCTGATCGTTAAAGAACAGATGAATCTTAAAGTTCTCAATATATTCTCATCATAGAGAACATTATGAGAACTTTCAAGTTAAATACTCAGCAATGACGGAGGAATCATCTGGATTATTGCGCTGGCAATAATGATAAAACGGTTTATTTTTCCTAAGGTAAGTGCTTTTGGATCTAGCCGTGCAGATCCTGACGTTTGGGCTACGCTTATGGTTCTCTGAACGGGATCTATAGAGTATATTGGTAATAACGATAAACATTGTCTGATCAGACATCACTATAAAAAAAGAACCTGATAAAATGACTGGAACACGATTTAAACTGGAGGTGCAGCCGCGTATCCCGGAGCGTCTGTGGCGCCTGAGCGAGCTGGCCAATGACCTGTTCTACGGCTGGGAACGCCAGGTCCGGGGCCTGTTTCATCGTATCGACCCTGGCTTGTGGACCAGCTGCGGACATAATCCGAAGGTATTTCTGCGCCGTGTAGCACAACCTTTACTGGACGAAGTCGCGGAAGACCGTTTGTTCATAGAGGAATATAATCGCGTATTGTCGGTGTATGACTCCTATAACAAAGAAGGCATGCGCTCAGACACCAAGCAGTATCTGGATCCGAAAAAAGATCTGGTGGCCTATTTCTGTGCCGAGTTTGGTATCTATGAGAGCTTCCCGATTTACTCGGGTGGACTGGGCATTCTGGCCGGGGATCACTGCAAGGCCGCCAGCGACCTGGGCTTGCCATTTATTGCGATTGGCCTGTTATACCGGCAGGGGTATTTTACCCAGACCATTGATACACACGGTAACCAGATAGCGCATTATGCGCCTATGCAATTTGATGATTTACCGGTACAACCGGCACTGGACAATGAGGGTCAGGAGCTGCATGTCATCGTCGAGATGGTCGATCGTGAGGTGATACTCAAGGTGTGGTGGGCCAAGGTTGGGCATATCATTCTCTATCTGCTGGACAGTGACTTGCCTGATAACGACGAACAGGATCGTTTCATTACCCATCAGCTTTATGGTGGCGACAGCAGTACCCGCATACAGCAGGAGATTGTACTGGGTATCGGTGGTGTGCGTTTGTTGCATGCGCTGAATCTAAAGCCAACGGTCTGGCATATCAATGAAGGACATGCAGCGTTCCAGATACTCGAACGCTGCCAGGGACGCGTGAGTCAGGGTATGGATTTCGCCAGTGCACTGGAACTGGTAGCAGCGGGCACCGTGTTTACCACGCATACACCGGTACCGGCCGGGCACGATATCTTTGAGCACGAGATGATCGAGCCCTATTTCAGACAATACGTCGAAAGGCTGGGTATCAATATGCAGGATTTTCTGGCACTGGGTATGGCCGGCGAACGCGACGGCGTATTCAATATGACTGCGCTGGCACTGCGTGGTTCACGTTTCCACAATGGCGTGAGCCGCATACACGGTACGGTTGCCTCGCAAATGGAAAGCTATGTCTGGCCACAAATTCCGCCCGAAGAGAACCCGATTTCCTATGTCACCAACGGTGTGCATGTGCAGACCTTCCTGGCACTGGAATGGATAAATCTGTTTGATATGCGTTTCCGTGAATGGCGGAACCAGTTGCTGAATACAAACTACTGGCAATGCCTGGATAAAATCCCGGCGCATCGGTTCTGGAGTCTGCGTCAGGAACTCAAGTCGATGATGGCAGAGGAAGTGACCAAGCGTGTGACAGTGCAACATCGTCGCAATGGTGTCAGTGAAGCCATGTTGCACAGGTTGACGGAGCAGATCAGTAAACCAGACAACGATATACTGATACTGGGTTTTGCGCGGCGCTTTGCCACCTATAAGCGGGCAACATTGCTGTTTTCTGATAAGGAACGGCTGGCAAGATTACTAAACAATCCGGAACGGCCGGTATTGATAATATTTGCCGGTAAGGCGCATCCGCTGGACCAGCCCGGTCAACAGTTGATAAAAACCATTTACGAATACGCACAACTACCCGAATTTATCGGCAAGATCATTATGGTGGAAGGCTACGATATGGCGTTGGCACGTAAACTGGTCAGTGGTGTGGACGTGTGGCTGAATACCCCGGAGTATCCGATGGAAGCCAGTGGTACATCGGGTGAAAAGGCCGGGCTTAATGGCGTTATCAATTTGAGCGTACTGGATGGCTGGTGGGGCGAAGGTTACAACGGCAAGAATGGCTGGGCGATTGCGCCGCACGGCCCACATTTTGATGCACAGTACCGTGACCATGAAGAGGCAAATGATCTGTATGATATTCTGGAGCACCAGGTGATACCGCTTTATTACGATCGTGGTCATCAGGGCTATTCGGAGAACTGGGTCAACCTGTCACGCGAGACCATGAAATCGACTATTCCGCGTTTTAATTCGCAGCGCATGGTGATGGATTATGTGCGTTACTTTTATACGGCGGCGCGCGACCAGCAGAAAAAGCTGACTGCCAGCAACGGTGCGCCGTCGGTAAAACTGGCTAAATGGAAGGCACATGTACGTGAGTGCTGGTCTGCGGTCAGTGTGCAACGCGAAGATATGGCTGCGGAGCATATGCCGCATGGTGAAAAAGTCGCGATTCGTGTGGGCGCATTTCTTAATGGCCTGAGCCCGGAGGATGTCGTGGTAGAACTACTGGTTGGGACAGAAGACGAGAACCGTGAATTCAAGGTAGCTACGCATTACCAGCTCAGGGTTGAAGCCAGAAAGGACAGCCAAAAGTCACATCATTTCAGGCTGGATTTTTTGCCGGAACTACCGGGTTTACAGTATTACAAGATACGCATGTATCCGTATCACGAATTACTAAGCCGGCGTTTTGAAACCGGCTGCATGATCTGGTTATGAAGGGTGTCTTGGGTTCCGCCTGATCAGGCAGAGGCCTGACTTTCACGGCCCTTGCCAAAGCGATTCTCGAGGTACGCGATAATGTCGTTCGATTCATACAACCAGCGTGTTTTTTCGCCCTCATCAATGCGCAGACACGGAACCTTGATCTGCCCGCCACCGTTTTGCAATTCATCCCGGTAAGGTGAGCCTTTGCTGGCATCACGTAATGCTATGGTTAAATTCAGACGATGCAGGGCGCGACGGGTTTTTACGCAAAAGGGGCAGGCATAAAACTGGTAAACGGACATGAGGCTGAGTGCTTCGTTAACAGTCTGTTGCTCGGCGTCAGAGCGTTTCATTTTGGCAGGACGTGTGATGAAATCAATAAATATAATCAGCCGTCCCAGGCCTTCGCGTGTGGCTTTTACGATCATGGTACAACCCCGGTATAGTTAAAACTGCAGTAGGCTATTCTAGGTGAAATAATGAGGTTTGGCCAGCGACCAGTGCTCTAGCCATGCGGTAATTACGGGTTCAGTTTGCTTGACGAGGTGCTAGTTCAGGCGATTATAGAGCCTCAGCATGTGGTGCAGACGCGCCCCCAGGTCAGCAGGGAGTTGCTCCCATTTAAAGCGCCAGTTCCAGTTGCCTGCTGTAGTACCGGGGGTGTTCATGCGATTGCCGTCACCGAGGGCGAGGATGTCCTGCATCGGTAAAATGGCAATATTGGCAACAGAGGCCAGTGCGCTGCGTATCAGCGGCCAGGGGAAGTCTTCCTGCGGGTGTCCCAGATAATCCAGCACATGTTGTCTGGCATTGTCGTCAAGGGATTCGAACCATGCCAGGCTGCTGTCGTTGTCATGTGTACCGGTATACACCACATAGTCGTTCAGGTGCTGGTGCGGCAGGTAGGGATTGCTCGGGTCGCCATCAAATGCGAACTGGATTATCTTCATACCGGGAATATTATATTTATGGCGTAACTCGTCCACTTCAGGCGTGATGGTGCCGAGGTCTTCGGCAACCAGTGGCAGGTCGCGCAACTGTTCGGTGAGTGCCTGTAGCAGGGCATCGCCTGGCGCCTTGACCCAGTGACCGTCAATTGCGGTCTCTGCTTCTGCAGATATCTCCCAGTAGGCCTCCAGACCACGAAAGTGATCAATACGTATAAGATCAAACAGTTTCATCTGTGAATGCAGGCGCTGTTTCCACCACTTAAAGTTATCCTTTTGCATGGTGTCCCAGTTATACAGCGGGTTGCCCCACAGCTGACCGGTTTCAGAAAAATAGTCCGGAGGCACACCCGCCACCTTACTGGTCTGTCCATCGCTGTTGACGCTGAAATACTCACGATGTGCCCAGACTTCGGCGCTGTCATGAGCGACAAAAATCGGCATGTCACCAAACAGGTAAACATTATGTTGATGCGCATAATCACGCAGTTCGTGCCACTGTTTGAAAAACACAAACTGTTCAAAGCAGATGCGTTCAATTTCGTCTGCCAGCTGGCGACGTGCGTTGGCCAGAGCGTCGGACATCCGGTCGCGAATTGGCACCGGCCATTCCATCCAGGGGCGACGCTTGTGTTGTTCACGCAGCGCGCAATACAGGGCGTAATCACCCAGCCAGTTTTTTTCCTGTTCACAGAATTGTTTGAATTCCGTCGTGGCCGCATGGTCAGCGTGTAGCTTGAAGCCTTCGTAAGCCAGTCGCAGCCAGTTTTCACGTTTACTTTTTCTGGACAGGTTTTTATTCAGCCAGGCGCGATCTTTAAGCCAGTCCTGACTGATTAGTAGCGGGTTGCCTGCATGCACGGACAGGCATTGATAAGGCGAGCGATCATCATGTACCGCACCCAGTGGCAGGGTTTGCCAGATAGTCATGCCGGCGGCAGACAGGAATTCGATAAAGCGGTAGGCCTGATGGCCCATGTCGCCCTGGTCATCGGTACCCGGTAGTGAGGTGATATGCAGCAGTATTCCGGCACGCCGCTGGCCAGTTATGTTGACGGGGAGGTTGTTATCAGTCATGTAATAGTCCGTTATGTGCTGGCTTGTCCAGGTCGCATGGTGCCACCCATGGCAGGATCACCGCTGCCGTGACTGATTACCTCTGCAAGGTAGGCGGGCGGTTCCTTGCCCAGTATCTGATACAGGCGTGACAGATTGATGCGGTACAGTCGATCAAAGTCGCTGACTGTACCAGACGGGTTATAGTCACCAAACCACCAGAACCAGTCTGAGCCTTCACACAGGGCCAGTTGCTGTTCGGCTTTGGCCAGCAGTTTACTGTCTGGCTGTTGCGACTCGATTACCTGATCAAACATTTTCTTCGCATCACCGAGCATGTCCCAGGCACGGTTTTTATCGGCATCACCTATCCAGGTGGAAAAGCTGCCGTAAACCCAGCTGCCGGCGGTGATATTTTGTAGCTCACGAGATTCGATGTTGCTGGTCAGGCAATCGCTATAGGTACACAGGTTCAGTTGTGGATGCTCGGCCAGTTGCTGGTACAGGGCCTGTAAAAAGTAGTAGCCGTTTTCCGGGTAGTATTCCCAGGCGTTTTCGCCGTCCAGGATAATGGATACGGTGTTATTGACGGTATCTTCGCAGGCGGCGGCGATGCTTTCCAGGTTATGCACCAGATTCGCAACCGCATCATCGGCGTGCCAGTCGGAATAGTTAAAGCCGATCAGGTCAGACAGGCCATCGTCACGAAAAAAACATTGTATACCGGATGAGTTATGCCGATACGGTCGATGTATGCATGGTGGGCGTTCCTGGTCGGTGGCGTTCAGGCTGTTATCCAGCACTCCGCCACCACTGGCAGCCCACTTGAAGTCATATTCTGCCAGCAGATCCAGTGTTGCATTACTGATACTGCCTTCGGCTGGCCAGCATCCCGCCGGGCGCAGACCAAAGAAATGTTCAAAACTATCGAGGCCATACTGGATATGCCACCGGGCACGTTCATACCCGCCAGGGTAATTTTGTAGTGCAGGCAGATCGATATTGGGTATTGCCTCACGTGCAGACTGGATATCCAGCAACAGGGGTGTGATCGGATGCGCATAGGGTGTCATGCTGAGTTCGATCTGGCCGTGTTCAGACAGTGTACGGTAACGAGGGATAACCGTATGAATGAGTTCACCGATCACTTCGAGCAGGATGCGGCGATCGTGCAGGTTATAGTGTTCGCCTTTTTTTATCAGTTCTTTCACGCGTGAGTCATGCCGGCGGCTATGCTCACCCAGCCAGGCAAGGTGGTACCAGACCAGCAGATCAATCAAATACTGATCGTTCAGGTATTTGATGGTTTCCGGTACCTTTTCTACCAGTCTGGCAAAGTCAGCCAGCCCTTGATATGCATCATAGCGATTGATTAGACGGTCGCGGTTGGCGCGCAGACAGGCATGTACCAGCTCCATGCGCTGCTCAGGGTGGGCGGGCAGTGCCGGTGATATCAGCGCGTCCAGCAGGTGGTCTTTAATGACACCGGTATTATTCAGGAAGGACTGTATCTGTTCATCATAGGCAGCTATCTGTTCCAGCAGGATGGGTACAAAATTGATCACTGCTCTGGCATCCGGGTTGTTTTCCAGATGCGCGGCCATGTCGGCGTAATCCTTGATGGTGTGCAGGTAGGTCCAGGGTAACTGAAATTCACCACTGCGGGTGTCACGGTATTCCGGTTGATGCATGTGCCAGTACAGCACAACATTAAGCATCGGTTTAGCGGACATGGTGCAGTTCCTGGCCCAGCATTTCCGGTACCACCAGCGTGACACCCTGTTCGGTGACGTGGAAGCGTTCAGCATCACTGGCCGGATCCTTGCCAATAACCATGCCATCGGGTATGCGGCAGCCTTTGTCGATGACGGCCTTGTTAATGGTGCAATGACGGCCAATATCGACGTCGGGCAGGATGACTGAATCTCTTATTTCAGAATAGGAATTGACCCGTACATTTGAAAACAGCAGCGAGTGATTCACGCAGGCGCCCGAGATCACGCAACCGCCCGAGACCATCGAGTCAACGGCCATGCCGCGACGGTCCTTGTTATTAAAAACGAATTTGGCCGGTGGTAATTGTTCCTGATAGGTCCAGATAGGCCATTGTTCATCATACAGATTCAGTTCCGGGGTTACGCCGATCAGCTCCAGGTTGACTGCCCAGAATGCGTCAACAGTACCGACATCACGCCAGTAGGCATTTTCGTTCGATTCGGTATCCTGAAACGGATAGGCAAGTACCTGGTATTTGTTTATCGCTTCAGGAAGAATATTTTTGCCGAAGTCATGCTCGGACATGGGTGTATCAGCATCCTTGATCAGTTGTTCACACAGGAAGTCTGTATTGAATATATAGATGCCCATTGAGGCAAGCGCAACACCGGGTTTACCAGGCGTGGCCTCAGGTGATTCCGGCTTTTCCTGGAAACGGGTGACACGCATATGCTCGTTGGTGGACATCACGCCAAAGGCACGGGCCTGATCAAGCGGAACTTCAATGCAGCCGACAGTCAGGTCGGCAACCTGGTCTACATGATAGGCCAGCATTTCCCCATAATCCATTTTGTAGATATGGTCGCCGGCCAGGATAAGGGTGTAACGCGGGTTATGGCTATGAATTATGTCCAGATTTTGATAAATCGCATCGGCCGTACCCTGGTACCATGAGCTTTCCAGGCGCTGTTGCGCTGGCAGCATTTCAACAAATTCGCCAAATTCACCGCGCAGATGTCCCCAGCCGCGCTGGATATGCAATAACAGGGAATGTGATTTGTACTGCGTGACGACACCAATGCGCCGGATACCGGAATTGATGCAGTTGGATAACGGGAAGTCGATAATGCGAAATTTGCCGCCGAAAGGCATGGCGGGTTTGGTGCGCCAGTTGGTTAGTTGTTTGAGGCGCGATCCGCGACCACCCGCCAGAATCAGTGCCAGCGTGTCGCGGGTCAGGCGGCTGACAAAGCGTGGCGATTTTAATTCGATCATACTGCTACTCCAGGTACATATTTCAAGGTACTTGTTTCAGGTCATATCTCTGAGCATAAACATTAGCGCATATTCATCAGGGGGTTTATGAATTAAGGCTACAGTGTTGTATAGTGTTACCTTGTTAGGCCACTAGTACATTACCAGTATTACAGGTACATGACTTCCATTAACTTTGTGCAGTAATAATCCAGGCTGACATCCGGAAAAGTTGACCGGATCACTCGGTAACCGTGGTGAGATATAATGACGGCAAGCGTTGTCCCCTTCACAGCAAAAGCGTCTTCAGATGAGTCCATCGTGAGCTTGCTGGAGGCGCGTCATCACGATCCTTTTGAAGTGCTGGGGTTGCACTCAGATAATGGTGAGTCGGTTTATCGTGTGTACCGGCCAGACGCCGTGTCGGTTCGCCTGGCGGATGGTGGGCCAGCACTGACCGCGAAGGGCGCTGGCCTTTTTGTCTGGCATGGGGATGCCTCATCAATACCGGCACATCCGGCGATCGAATATTCTGCTGACAATGGCTATACCCACCAATATACAGACCCCTACACGTTTTTACCGCAGCTGACTGATAATGATTTGCATCTGTTTGGCGAAGGCAGGCACTGGCATGTGTACCATGTTCTGGGTGCTCACCTGCGTGAAGTAGACGGTGTGACCGGCGTATTGTTTGCGGTCTGGGCACCGGGTGCGGAGCGCATCAGTGTAGTAGGCGGATTTAATAACTGGGATGGTCGGTTACACCCGATGCGGGTACGCGGTGGCGGCGGTGTGTGGGAACTGTTTATTCCGGAACTGGCCGCGGGTGAATTATACAAATTCGAGATACGCAACCGCAGCAGTGGCAATATCCTGCTGAAAACCGATCCTTACGGGAGCGGCTATGAACAGCGCCCGAATACGGCTGCCATTGTGTGCGCATCTGATAACTTTCAATGGCAGGATGCTGACTGGTTGTCGGCACGCGCTGACTGTGACTGGCAACATGAGCCGATGTCTGTGTACGAGGTGCACCTGGGTTCATGGCAGCGTAGTGAGCAGGCCGGCTTTCTTAATTACCGTGAGCTGGCCAGGCGGCTGGTTGATCATGTGCTGAAGCTTGGTTTTACACATATCGAACTCATGCCGATTACCGAGCATCCGCTGGATGCATCGTGGGGATATCAGGCCACCGGCTATTTTGCGCCGACATCACGTTACGGCAGCCCGGATGATTTTCGCTATTTTGTTGATTACTGTCACAGCCATGATATCGGTGTTTTGCTCGACTGGGTGCCGGCTCATTTCCCGCGTGATGAATTTGCGCTGGCTAATTTCGATGGTACCGCCCTGTATGAGCATGAAGACCCTCGTCGTGGTGAGCATCGCGACTGGGGTACATTAATTTATAATTATGGTCGTAATGAAGTGCGTAACTTCCTTGTTTCCAGTGCCATGTGCTGGGTTGAAGAGTTTCATATTGACGGTTTGCGCGTGGATGCGGTGGCGTCAATACTGTATCTGGATTATTCGCGTGATGAAGGTGACTGGCTACCGAACAAATACGGTGGTAACGAGAACCTTGAGGCCATTGATTTCGTACGCGAACTGAACGGTGTTGTCCAGGGTCAACACCAGGGTGTACTGATCGTCGCCGAGGAGTCCACTTCATGGCCACAGGTTTCCAGACCCGCATGGCTGGGCGGACTGGGTTTCTCAATGAAATGGAATATGGGCTGGATGCACGATACGCTGGATTATTTTAGCAAGGATCCGGTACACAGACATTTTCATCATGACCAGTTAACCTTTGGCCTGCTATACGCCTTTACTGAAAACTTTGTATTACCGTTCTCCCATGACGAGGTCGTGCATGGGAAATCATCCATGATATACAAAATGCCAGGGGATGAATGGCAGCGTTTCGCCAACCTGCGCCTGTTATATACCTATATGTTTACTTACCCTGGCAAGAAACTGCTGTTCATGGGTAACGAATTTGGTCAGGGAGAGGAATGGAACCATGACAAGGCACTGGACTGGTATGTGCTGGATTACCCGTTGCATCAGGGGCTGCAGAGCCTGACTGCTGACCTGAATCAGCTGTACAGGCAAACACCCGCGCTGTATCGCAATGATTTTGACCAGCAAGGTTTTGAATGGATCGATTGTCATGACTCGGACCAGTCGATACTGAGTTACCTGCGGCGTGATGGTGATGCGTTTGTGATTGTGGTACTTAATTTCACACCTGTTCCGCGTGATAACTATCGGATTGGTGTACCCCATGCAGGTGCCTACCAGGTTATTTTTAACTCCGACTCGGAGTATTATGGAGGCAGCAACGTGGGTCAGGCAGAGTTACTGGCTGAGGCGGGGCCATGGATGAATCGCCCGGCTTCTATTACCGTAAATCTACCCCCCCTGGCGGGAGTAGTCATCAGACAGAAGTAATCTAATGGCCAAACGAATATTATTTGCTACCAGTGAGGTTTATCCGCTGATCAAAACCGGCGGTCTGGCCGATGTGTCCGCCGGCTTACCGCGTGCCTTGCAAGCGGCAGGGCATGAGGTGCGTGTGATTTTACCGGCCTACGGTGATGTAATCGATAATCTGGAACAGGCGTATTCAGTAGGGCGATTCAAGGTCGGTGATGCAGAAGTGGAGTTGATTGAGACTATCTTGCCGGGTAGTGATGTCATCACCTGGCTGGTATCAAACAAAAAAGCGTTTGCTCGTAGTGGCAACCCGTACATGAATGATGACGGTAATCCATGGGTAGACAATGCTGAACGTTTTCATTTGTTTGACAAGGCGGTTGTGGAGCTGGCGCAGGGCCGCGCAGGCCCCAGCTGGAAGCCTGACCTGGTTCATTGTAATGACTGGCAAACAGGCCTGATACCGGCGTTGTTGTCGCTGGAACCTGTCAGGCCGGCTACTGTGTTCACGATACATAATCTTGCCTATCAGGGGCTGTTCGATTTCGAGACTTTTCAGCAGCTTGATTTGCCGGACGTGTTCTGGCATCACGAAACGCTGGAATACTTTGGCCAGATGTCCTTTATGAAGGGTGGGCTAATCTATGCAGATCAGCTGACCACCGTCAGCCCAGGCTACGCCGAGGAAATTCAGACACCCGAATTCGGTTGTGGCCTGGATGGCTTGCTTGGTAGCCGGAGTGATTCGCTTACCGGTATTGTAAATGGCATCGACATGGTGGAATGGAATCCTGCCAGGGATAAGCACCTGGTTCAGGTATACGGAAAGTTGAACCTGAAGCAGAAGCTGGTTAACAAGACAGAATTGTGCAGGGAGTTTGCTTTACCTGTCGACACGGGTATGCCCCTGATTGGCATGGTAGGCCGATTGGTCAATCAGAAAGGCATAGACCTTGTGCTGGAGGAACTCGATCAGATTGTATCGATACCTGCACAACTGGTTATACTCGGAAGTGGCGAATCTAAATATGAAAACCGGCTGCGAGAGGCAGTAAAAAGCCACAGTGACCGGATCAGCGTCTATATTGGCTATGATGAAGGGCTGGCGCATCGTATTGAGGCTGGGGCAGATATTTTTCTTATGCCATCACGGTTTGAACCCTGCGGCCTGAATCAGATGTACAGCCTGCGCTATGGCACCATACCAGTGGTGCACTCGATTGGCGGTCTGGCCGATACGGTTGTAACTGCCACGCCTGAAAATATCCAGTCCGGTATTGCCACCGGGGTCACATTTTATGAGCTGGATGCAGAAGAAATGTATGCAGCAATTCGCCATGCGGTGGCGTTGTACAAAAACAAGGCTATATGGAAGCAGATACAATTAGCGGCAATGCGACAGGATTTTTCATGGTCAAAAAGTGCGGCTGAGTATAGCAAGCTGTATTACAGGGCAAAGGATGATGCTGTAATGGAAGTGGGCTAACGGTATTTCTGTAGTGGTATAACCAGTCCCCGCTTTTTCCCCGGATGCCGGTCACGCGTGCAACAACAGGACTGATTATGGATATTCAATGTACCTTTGTGATATTTGGCGCTACCGGAAACCTTGCGCGTAATAAATTATTGCCGGCACTTTATCACCTCGAACAGGCTGGTCGGTTATCAGATGGCATACACATTGTCGGCTTCGGGCGTCGTGAATGGTCTGATGAGGACTGGCGCAACAAGGTGGTGGAAGATCTGCAGGGACACGCGCGCGGCGGTCTTGATGAAGAGGTTATGCAGCGGTTGCTGCCGCGACTGCACTTTTTTCATGGTGATCTGCGTGAACAGGAAAGCTACCAGTATCTGGCCGCGCATATGGAAGAGGCGCCATACTTATCCAGTAATATTATCTTTTACATGTCTATTCCGCCATCGGAATATGCCGGGGTGTCCCGTTCTCTGGCGGCATCGGGTCTGAACAAACACGACACGGCCTGGCGCAGGCTGGTGATAGAAAAGCCATTTGGCTATGATCTGGAGAGCGCGAATATACTCGAAGAGTGTTTACATAAAAATTTTTCAGAAGACCAGATATTCCGTATCGATCATTATCTGGGCAAGAGCATGGTACAGAATGTTCTGGTGTTTCGCTTTGCCAACCTGATGCTGGAGCCACTATGGAATCGTAATTATATTGACCATGTGCAGATTACCCACTCAGAGGCACAGGGCGTCGAAGGTCGGGCCGGTTATTACGATGGTGCCGGTGCCTTGCGTGATATGCTGCAGAGTCATCTGCTGCAAATGTTAACCCTGGTAGCGATGGAGCCTCCACCGATGCTGGATGCAGAATCCTTACGAGATGAAAAGGTCAAGGTGCTGAAGTCTATCAGGCCTATTCCTGGCGGGGCAGTGCATGCTCATGCGTTTCGTGCACAATATGCGGCCGGGTCTGTAAATAATACAAGCGTCAAGTCTTACCTGGAAGAAGAAGGTGTGCCGCCACAAAGCACAACCGAAACCTATGCGGCGCTAAAACTGTATATCGATAACTGGCGCTGGCGCAACGTGCCATTTTATATACGCACTGGCAAGCGCATGGAAACGGCCA
>DRJJ01000259.1 GCA_011052255.1 Gammaproteobacteria bacterium
ATTTCGGTGGGTCTGGAAGATATTGAAGATATTATTGGTGATATTGGTCGTGGGTTGAAAAAGTAATGTCAGAATTAAATGGTCCTTTATAAAGTTAAGTCGTACGTTACCTGGTCGACATATTGGTAAGTACCAAACATGTCAAACAGTCAGCGTGGTAGAAAAAAATTACTTGAATGGTATCAATATGCGCTCAGTGTCGTAGACGGACGACGGTGCGTACGTAACTGGCTGGCTGAGGACAGTAAGTTCATCAGCCCGGATGATATTGTTTATTGTATTGCAACAGGCAAGGCGGCTTGTGCGATGATGCAGGGCGTTGTAGACAGCACAGGGCCAGACAGGGTAAACGGTCTGGTTATTAGCTGTGAGGGCAGTCTTGAATCCTCTCTATGCTCAATGGATAACATAGACTGTCTGGAGTCCAGTCATCCGGTTCCTGCTCAGAGCAGTCTGGATGCCGGGCAAACCTTGCTGCGATGGTTGGGTGAGTTGCCTGCTGATGCTACGGTTTTGTTTTTATTATCGGGCGGTACTTCCAGTCTGGTTGAGGTGTTACCTGCGGGTATCAGTCTGGACGATCTGGTGCGGGCAAATAACTGGTTACTGGGTAGTGGTCTGGCCATTGATCAGATTAACGTGATACGCCGTTGTTTATCTGCTATCAAGGGCGGTGGCTTACGGCAGGCGATTGGGCAGCGTGAGGCCACGGTGTTAATGATTTCGGATGTACCGGGTGACGATCCCGCTATTGTTGGATCGGGGTTATTATATGCAACAGGGCAGCGGCGACCAGCTGATCTGGAGGGTCTGGACATACCGGACTGGTTAATGGGTTTGTGCAGGCAAACCGGGTTGGACACAGCTGCGTCAGAAGATATGGGCAGGTTGCCAGCCATACCCCACCATTGTATTGCCGGTAATGCGGATGCCAGACAAGCCATAGCGGAGATAGCGACCAGACAAGGCTATCGAGTGCATCAGGTGGACGGACTACTGGAGGGTGATGCGGTGAAGCAGGGTCGGGATATTGCGCTGTATCTATCGCACGCAGCGGCCGGTGTATGGATATGGGGCGGTGAAACAACGGTACAATTACCCGATCAGCCGGGGCAGGGTGGACGTAATCAGAATCTGGCGCTGGCTGCGGCTATGGGGCTGAGTGGCCGTCAGGGCATCGCCTTGCTGGCGGCCGGGAGTGATGGTGTTGATGGCAATACCGATGATGCCGGTGCGTTGATTGATGGATGGACTCTGGCCAGCGGGGAGTGTGATGGCTACTCGGCTGACGAGTGTTTGCGTAAGGCGGATGCGGGAAGTTTCTTGCATGCCAGTGGTGATCTGATCCATGTTGGACCGACCGGGACCAATGTGATGGATCTGACTATTGTATTGATTGATGGCGAGAATGATGACTAGACTACAGACTTCTGTACATGATCAGGCGCTGGCTTGTTTGCTGTGCAATGATGTGGATCAGAAGATTGTCTGCGTAAGGGCGTTGCAGCAGGCGTGGCATGCAGGCGCGCTATCAAAACAGGCGGCAGAACCGATACGAGAGATTGTAGTACCCGGACGTCCGTCGAGACCTGAGCTGGTCGCACCGGCACAGCTGGCACGACGTGGCCTGGGTACGGAGCAGGGTCGCGCGGCGTTTATCCATGCCATTGCTCATATTGAATTCAATGCGATCAATCTGGCGCTGGATGCGGTGTATCGCTTTCGGGATTTACCGGATACCTTTTATACGGACTGGTTGAAGGTGGCAGAAGAAGAGGCACAGCATTTTTCGCTGTTGCGTCAGCGACTGCGCGAAATGAATCAAGAGTATGGTGATTTTTCTGCACACAATGGCTTGTGGGAAATGACGGTTAAAACCGCACATGATCCACTGGTGCGCATGGCACTGGTGCCGCGGGTACTGGAGGCACGTGGTCTGGATGTGACACCGGGTATGATTGAGCGTTTACAGAGTGCAGGTGATACCCGTACGGTTGAAATACTGGATATCATCCTGCGTGACGAGATTGGTCATGTTTCTATTGGCAGTCACTGGTATCATTACTTTTGTGATCAGCGTGGGCTGGATCGTGACGGGACATTTAAAAAACTGGTTATGCAATACATGAACCAGCCCTTGCGTGGCCCGTTTCATACCGCAGCACGTCTTCAGGCCGGCTTTACCATGCGGGAACTGGAACAATTAACAGGGGTTGATAAATATGAGTAGTTTTCGCTGGTTGGCATACTTGATGGGTCTGGTAGTGGTGGCCTGTTCTCCGGCACCCGATTCGGGTTCTGTGTCTGATGCAGAGGCTGACGCAGGATCGGCTAGACCAGCCGGACAAATCGACCATGCCATCACGGATGACAAACAAGCACAGGGTGCGTTGATGCTAACCTATGTCGAGCAGGAACCCGGTATCGAACCTTATGTGAACCGGGTTATTATCACTGCGGATTTCTTACGCATGGATGATGGCAGTGACCAGACTGACTTCACGCTGTTTGATCGTCGTGCGAAGGTGATTTACAGCGTTTCTCATGATGATCGTACGGCGCTGGAGTTGCATGAACAGAACAGTGAAATCGAGTCTCCCATCAAGCTTGAGCTGGATGAAAAAAAGATAGACATGGTCGACGCACCGATGATAGATGGCAAGACCCCGCAACATTATCGGTTAATGGTTAATGATCAGCTATGCCGGGATACCATTGTGGTGCCAGGCTTGCACACGGAAGCAGTACAGGCAATGCGTGAATTTCGGCAGGTACTGGCCTCTGTTCACAGGGGGAATATTCCGAATACCCCGGTCGATATGCAGGACCCCTGTTTTCTGGCGGATGATGTTTTCTGGCACAAACGCAGTCTGAAATTCGGTTTTCCAATCAAGGAGTGGACGCCGACCGGGTTTTCCAGGTCTCTGGTTGACTACAAGTACAATGCACCCATTGGTGAGGATATATTCGAGATACCGGCAGGATACTTGCGCAAGACCTCGAGTGCAGGGCAGGAGGTGGATGCCTGAATCTAGCTGCCTTGAAGCATAAATGGCGAAGATCGAATCATTATTTTCGCAGTGTTGCCTGTATCGATTTGAAACTGCGTATCCATGGCTGCGCCTCTTGCACCTCGGTCGGTAAGGATTGTACTGCTTGTCTTGCTTCGGTCAGGGATGGATAGATGCCGTGTACTCCGATATAAACCGTGGCATGGTCATTGCGTTGTAGTTCAAAGAGGGTCGATTGCATGGTCAGACCATTTTTTTTCATATACTGCTTGATGCGTTCTTCATTGCCGCCGCTAATTACCTGTATGGTGAAATGATCCGGGTCTTGCCTGAGTACCCAGTCTTGTCCGGGCGTGGTGTTATTGGCAGGGGTTTCCGAAGTATCGGCAGGTGCGGTTTGTTCTGGAATCTCTTCTGCGGAGGACTTCGTAGTTTCCTCCGCAATGATGGCCTCGGCTTGCATCATTAGCTGGGTATGCTGATCAGGCCGGGTTGACGGGTTGATTTCTGCTCTGTCCCGTTCATTTTTAGCCCATTCACTTTTTGCCGATACCTTCACGCGGTCGAGCGCGATGATGGCATCGGTTTGTCCACGTGCTGCAGCCTTTTTAATCCATTCCAGCGCAATAGTTTCATCATGGACTACACCAAAACCGTAATAGTACATATAGCCCAGTGCGTACTGGGCATTAGCATCACCCTGAGCGGCCATGGTGTTTAACAGGGTGATAGCTTTATCGTAGTTGAATTCCTGGTATGCATCGCGTGCCTGATCAAACGTGTCGTTGCCGGTTTCCTGCGCAGGGTCGGTTTCTTCCTGTTTTGGGCTGGATGCACAACCGGTCACCAGCAGCATAGCCAGCAAGGCCGCCAGTATGTTTTTGCCCGGTTTCAGGTATTGTTTTATTGTGTCAGATTTTTTTGTCATGTTGTTACTGTAATTACTTGTAATAGTCATGAAACCAGCTGATTTAAATCAAAAATAGGCAGCAGTATCGCTATTACGATTAACAATACTATACCACCCATCACCAGAATCAAAATGGGTTCAAATAATCCAACAAAAGTGGATATCAGTGCTTCGACTTCACGCTCCTGTATGACAGAAGAACGTTCAAGCATTTCTTCCAGATTGCCACTGGCCTCACCACTGGCCATCAGACTGATGGTCATCGGCGGGAAAAAGCCGGTGTCTTCAAGCGCCTTGTTCAGGCTACTGCCCTCAC
>DRJJ01000260.1 GCA_011052255.1 Gammaproteobacteria bacterium
CCCGCCCCGACTGTAACAGCGTTTGAGTTCATCTCGGGCATATGGCCCAGTTTTTTGCTCATTGCTTTCTGGGTATTTGCACAGGCACTGAACGTGACGCCCTTGGATGCCAGGCCACCAATACGACCGGTGTTCACATTGCCTTTCATCAACAGGCGCAGTCCTGGGCCAAACGCAACGATTTCGACCTTTACGTCATCTTCGCCGTAGTGCTTGATAATATTGCTGGCCACATTCAGAACCAGGGTTTGCTTGAATGGGTTGGGATCACTTATCTGTAAAACAATTTTGGTACTCGCTAATGACGGTTCGGCTGCCTGGGCCATAAAGGAACCCAGAGTAAGCGCGACTGCCACCACCAGGCCTAGCAGCCCTTTTGGTGATTTAAGCATGGTCAGACTCCTCAGATTTATAGTTATACTTAACATACGGTAGTTGTATAAAAACAACGCCGCACTATAACAACCCTTGGTAAGGGTAATCATTTAGGTAGACGTACAGAACCTCCAATTTATTCCATATTTTTTGTGCATGTATTTAAGTAAATTATTAATTTCTAATAGAAATGCATCTTATCCCGTTTCCTAATAGAATGTACTGAACCTGTTCGACTGATAACAGGATTTATTTGTTACAAATTGTCATACGCACGCAATTGATGGAATAAAACAACAATTGCATGCGTCTACATCCATATAGGTTTAGAGGTAAACCATGCCCGTTTTTAAAGGTTTATTACAGAAGCAGCTGCATAACCGATTGGCAGCAAGCAGGAACAGGCTGTACCGTCTGGCGTACGCATGGTGTAACGATGCGACTGTCAGTGATGATCTGACTCAGGATGCGATGACCAAGGCACTGCGTAACAGCCGCCAGTTGAAAGATCCGGCAAAACTGGATCAATGGCTTAACGGAATTTTAATTAACTGCTGGCGCGATCATTACCGCAGCCGCAAAGAACATGAAAACATCGATGACTACGAACTTTATGAAAATGACACACCGGAACAACAATGGGTGCAAAGTGACCAGCGCCAGCGCATCCGGCATGCCATTGCCAAACTGCCTGAAAGTCAGCGTATGGTGGTCACGCTGGTTGACATTGACGGCACCAGCTATGCCGATGTGGCTGAAACAATGCAAATCCCCATTGGTACCGTCATGAGCCGTTTATGTCGCGCGCGTAAAACACTGATTCAACGTCTGCAAGACCTTAGGCAAGTGACTGCCACGGTAAACACACCGTACCTGAGGAGAGTGAAATGAGCCCCACACATAACATCTCTGATGAAACCCTGTGCGCTTATATAGATGGTGAACTGGATCAACCCGAACGAATCTGGGTAGAGCAGGAGCTGGAATCAGACAGCTCGCTGCGACTACGCCTGAAAAAACTGGCTCAGTTAACGGAGCAAGTCAGGGGCGCCTACGCCGATCTGGAGGCGCCTGCTCAAAAACAGAAAAACACATCCTTCCTGCAGGCGCGTTTAGCGATTGCGGCTTCAGTGGTTTTTATGGTCGGGTTAACCGCCGGCTGGATAGGTGGCGGCCAATATAATGCCCAACCGGGCTTGCTGGGTATCGCGCAAACGGTATCCGTGAACCGCTCCGACCAGCTGGATAGTGATGATTTCCGTTTGGTACTGCACATCACCACGAACGATGCCTACAAGCTTAATAATGTATTGAACGAGGCCGAAAAGCTGTTATCCAAGCACTCTGAACAGGGCAACAAGGTCAGCCTGATTCTGTTGACTAATGGTAAGGGGCTGGACCTGGTGCGTGCGGGTACCAGCCAGTTTTCAGAACGGATCAAGAACCTGCAGGCGCGCTACGAGAATCTGAGCCTGCAGGCCTGCCAGCTGGCCCTGAAACGGCTAAAAATAGAAAAAGGGATTAATGCAACCCTGCTGCCCGGGGTTGAGGTGATACCCTCCGCTATGGGTGAGATTATACAAAAGCAGCATGAAGGCTGGACTTATATCAAGATTTGAACGAAGTGGCATAGTGTAGGTCGGGTTAGCGCAGCGTAACCCGACCTACGGCTCTTCAGGGAGAAGGCCAGAATGAGGGGATATACAACAATAAGCTAACAAATTTATCCCCTCACCCCAACCCTCGGTAACTGCGTCCTGCGTTACCCTACCGACTACATCCGTGTAGCCGTCTCCCTGGGGGAGAGGGGGTTAACGAAACAGCCACGGACTACTCGTTTTATTCCAGCAACAGCCGCTCAACCACCTGTCCACCGATCAAATGTGTTTCCAGTATTTCATCCAGATCCTCACGGCTTTTGTAGGTATACCAAACCGCCTCAGGGTAGACCACAATAACCGGCCCCTGGGCGCAATGATCCAGACAGCCTGCGCTATTGATACGCAGCTGACCACGGCCCGACAACCCCTCCTCTTTAGTCTTTTTTTTCAGGTAATCACGCATGGATTGCGCATCATGGTCCTGACAGCATTTACGACCATCCGTACGCTGGTTGGTACAGAAAAAGACATGGTGCTTGAACATAGGCTGATCACTTTATTGTGGATAGCGCTATTCTGCCATATTCTGCTTGTAACTTTCTGCTGCTATTTGTATCGTGTAGCCCATGAGAAACGTTACCCCGATAGACCGCTTCATCTCTGGCATTGATCAGGCCGTGCGCACGGTGTTTGGCAACCCCCAGGTCACTGAGCGTGCCAATCCGGCAACAGATACTCCCGAAACGGAACTGGATGAGACCCAGAGCCGTCACGTTGCGGCCCTGATGCGTATCAACCACACCGGTGAGGTGTGCGCTCAGGCCCTGTATCAGGGACAGGCACTGACTGCAAAGCTGCCTAAGGTGCGTGAAAGCATGGAACGGGCTGCACAGGAAGAAAACGACCACCTGGACTGGTGTGAGTCACGTATTCGTGATCTGCATAGCCATACCAGTTACCTGAACCCGATATGGTATGCCGGCTCGTTTGCAATGGGCGCGGTGGCCGGAGCAGTGGGTGACAAGTGGAGCCTGGGTTTCGTTGCCGAAACCGAACGCCAGGTAGTCAGGCACCTGGACAGCCATCTCGCACAACTACCCGAGCAGGACGAAAAAAGCCGCGTAATACTGGAACAGATGAAGTCCGACGAGCAGCACCATGCCACGATTGCGCTGGAGGCCGGCGGGGCCGAGCTACCGAAACCGATCAAAAAGGCAATGGCTACGATGTCGAAGGTGATGACCGGGATGACTTATTATATTTAAGCTCTGCAACTATAACAGTACTGTCACCCCCCTTCTCGACTCTGGTTCCAAACTTTGTCCTGCCTGTTTTGATCCCCTCACCCTCTCCCTGGGGGAGAGGGGACTCTTATAATACTCACTTAATATTCCGGCCGTAAAATATCTCATCCATCTCACATTTAAGCTGCCGGCTAATCTTGCGCTGTTCAGCCGCTTTCAGCTCTCCCTCACCACTGCCAAACAGGTAGTCACGCAGCTGAAAATTCTTGCGTATCATCTTGGTGTGAAAAATATTTTCCTGGTATACGTTTACGTCAACCATGCTGAACAGCTTGATAGTATCTCTGGCCATGAAGTTCTGAATCGAATTAATATTGTGATCAATATAGTGCTTCTTGCCGCGCGTATCGCGTGTAAAACCTCGTACCCGGTAATCCAGTATCACGATATCCGAGTCAAAGCTGTGTATCAGGTAATTAAGCGCCTTAAGCGGTGAGATTACGCCACAAGTAGAAACATCAATATCGGCCCTGAAGGTACTGATACCTTTGTCCGGGTGACTCTCGGGATAGGTGTGCACGGTAATGTGACTCTTGTCCAGATGCCCAACTACTGTTTCTGGTAACGGGCCTGGCGCTTCGGTGTTGCTCACTTCATGAGCGGGTTCCTGCTCTTCGGAGATCAGCATGGTGACACTGGCGCCCTGTGGATCATAATCCTGGCGTGCGACATTCAGAATATTGGCGCCAATGATACTGGCCACCTCTTCCAGGATAGCCGTCAGTCGTTCGGCGTTATATTCTTCATCAACATAGGAAATATATTCTCGCTTGTGTTCATCAGTTTTGGCGTAGGCGATGTCGTAAATATTAAAACTCAGAGTCTTGGTCAGATTGTTAAACCCGAACAACTTGAGTTTTTTACGTAAGCGAGCCACTGAGCCTGCCTGATCAGGACTGCGAAAGTGGCGGATGATAAATCATCTGCACTACGGTACCGCCGGGATCGCAGCAATAAAAACTGCGCGCACTGTCACGATGGGTACGTGGTTCGGTTTTAATTACCACATTATGCTCCAGCAGCCAGGCGTACCAGACATCTACATCTGCCGCTGTGTTCAGAATAAAACCAATATGGTCAAGCCGGCCGCCGGCGATCTCATGGCCTTCCGGCGCCTGGTGCAGGGCCAGATTATCGTTACCCG
>DRJJ01000261.1 GCA_011052255.1 Gammaproteobacteria bacterium
ATCCCGAACCTTCGTGGCAGCAACGGTACACTGAAACCGGCTGCTGCTGCGGTGATCAGATTGATTAACATAGCTGCGGCAATAAATCCGCCTATACGCATGTCATCAAACCAGGCGATTGCAACGATGGCCACTACCACTGACCAGAGTATGCCATTCAGCACCCCCACGCCCAGTTCTTTCCATAATAAGGTACGTGCGTTGGACTTACCTATCTGACCCAGTGCCAGCCCGCGTATCACCAGGGTCAGGGTCTGGGTGCCGGCTACACCGCCCATACTGGCTGCTATCGGCATCAGTACGGCCAGCGCGACGACCTTGTCCAGGGTGGTCTGAAACAGGCCGATCACCCAGGCTGCCAGAAAAGCAGTGATCAGGTTTATACCCAGCCACACTGCCCGACGCCGGGTACTGACCAGCACTGGCGCGAACATGTCGCCTTCTTCATCCATACCGGCCATGCTCATCAGGGAGTGATCGGCCTCATCACGAATCACGTCGACGACATCGTCAATGGTAATACGGCCGAGCAGCCTGTTTTCGGCATCAACTACCGGTGCCGATATCAAATCACGGTTTTCGAAGATTTGTGCTACTTCATTGTCAGGCATTTTAACCGGTATGGCAGGCTTTTCCTTGTTCATCACCTCGGCAACGGTCAGCGCCGGGTCACTGGTCAGCAGTACGCGCAGGGATAATTGCCCAAGGTAATGGTCAAAACGGTTAACCACAATCAATGCATCGGTATGATCCGGCAGCTCACCATGTATGCGCAGATAACGAAACACCACGTCCAGCGTCACTTCCGAGCGGATGGTGATGGTGTCGGTGTTCATCAGACCACCGGCACTGTCCTCAGGATAGGCCAGTACGGTTTCCAGCCGGCTTCTGTCCTGCTTGTCCATCGAGCGCAGGACTTCTCTGATGACCGCGTCAGGTAAATCGGTGATCAGGTCTGCCAGGTCGTCGGTGTCCATACCATCGGCTGCCGCCACCAGCTGGACGTCAGCCATATTCTCAATCAGTCCGGCACGTACTTCATCATTGACATGCAGCAGCACTTCACCCTTGGTATCAGCCGCTATCGTCTCCCATACGAATTCGCGACGACGCTGCGGCATTGACTCAAGCATCTGAGCCAGTTCTGCCGGGTGCAGGTCGTTCAGCATCAGCTGCACATTGTGCAGTGCACCACTTTCCAGCTCCCGGTTAACGGACTCCAGGTGCTGCTCAACTTTTTTCTCAACGTGCTGTTTGGTTGCGTTTTCAGACATGCTGGTCAGTGTATCGTGAATACAGAAGGAGATCACGCGCGGATGTACACCTGTGGTGCATTTTCCGAAACGGGTAGCCAGACCAGAAAGATTGCCGCGCCGCAAAAAATGCGGCCCGGCAACTGCTCCTGCGTTGCTCTACACCCTGCATCCATGCAGGCATCGTAATGACAGGGAGTTAATCAGGACGAGCCCATTATCGGCTCAGGCATTCATAGCCATCAGTAGCGCATCTATTTCATCTGCGTCGGCGCTGGCCAGAATCTTCCTGACCGGGCGCGAAAGTAAGCTGCAATCCGTTTGCCTGATCATGTCTTTTACATCAAGACAGGAAGTAGCCTGCATACTGAGCTCGCGCAGACCCATGCCCATTAGCAATCGCGTAAACCGGCGGTCGCCTGCCATTTCACCACACATGGCTACCGGAATGCCGACGCGTTTGCCTGAGCGGATGGTCAGGTAAATCAGGCGTAGCACCGCGGGATTAAGCGGGTCGTACAGGTAATTAACTTCATCATCAACCCGGTCAATTGCCATGGTGTACTGAACCAGATCATTGGTACCGATCGACAGGAAATCCAGCTCCTTTGCGAAATGGTACGACTGCAATGCCGCTGAGGGCACTTCGATCATCGCACCTATCGGGATGTTTTCATCATAGGCCTTGCCGGCCTGACGTAATTCCTGCTTGACCATGCCTATGATACGCAGCACCTGGCGCAGCTCTACCAGCGTAGATATCATGGGCACCATCAAACGTACCGGGCCAAATACCGATGCGCGCAGGATCGCGCGCAGTTGTGGATAAAACAAATCCGGGTCATGCAGGCATAATCTTATCGCACGCAGGCCCAGGGCTGGATTGGTGGTGCTGGCCTCGCTACCGTCGACTGTTTTGTCGGCACCCAGATCCAGCGTACGCAGCGTAACCGGCTTGCCACGTAATGCCTGCACCACTGACCGATACACTTCAAACTGCTCATCTTCATCAGGCATCTGGCTACGATTCATGAACAGAAATTCGGTTCGAAACAAACCCACCCCTGCAGCACCTGCCTGCTCCAGCATCTCGATATCACCCGGTAACTCGATATTTGCCTGTAACTGCACCTCTACACCATCAAGGCTGGCCGCTGACTTGTTACGCAAGCGATCCAGTGAGGCATAGTGCCGCTGGTCCTGCAACTGTAATGCGCGGTACTGTCGCAGCATATCCGCATCATCGGTAACCACCAGTTGCCCATGATGCCCGTCCAGTATAACCTGATCGTTATTTCGTAAACACTGACGGGCGCCGTGCACACCCACCAGCATCGGGATACGTAAGCTGCGTGCCAGTATGGCTGTGTGTGACAGGGGACCACCATATTCAGTCAACAAGGCGGCAATACCTTGATGATGCAGTAAAATGGTGTCTGCCGGCGTCAGATCATCAGCCACCACGATGCGGTCGTTCATAACCGCCGTG
>DRJJ01000262.1 GCA_011052255.1 Gammaproteobacteria bacterium
ATCGCCTGACGAACCTGTTCACGCAGCAGCGCGGTATCTTCATTAGTAGCGGCTGAATCCCCCCCGGTCCCTGCTGACAGGTCATCACCGGATGGGGTGGCCAGCGTTAGCTCACCACCAGGCTCACCACTTAAGGCTTCTGTTCCACCGCTCTCTTCGCCAGCCACAATCGCCTGACGAGGGACATCGGCTCCAACGCTGGTAAGGTATTCTTCCCATGCACTGGTTTGTAATTGGTATTGCTCCGCCGCCTGCGCCTTACTCATCTCGGTAAGCAAGCTGGCATCGTCTATCCGCAACACCTGGCCTTGCTTCAGACGATGAATATTGCCATCGATAAAGGCCGCAGGGTTACCTTGCTGCAGCGCCATCATGACCTGGTATACAGACACCTGCTCACTGGGTCTTAGTTTCTCTGCAATATTCCAGGCCGTATCGCCTTTCTGGGTAATCCCGTAATCAAGCTCACCAACCGGTTCATATATCTCTGGTGCTTCCACTGTGCCGTCAGAGTCAGACGGTGCCGCCGCTAGCGCGGCCTCATCGTATGCCCGTATAGGTATCTGGGGAAATAGACCATCATCCTCTTCCTGGAAGGCGGGTTCAGGTATTGATACAAGCGCATCTTCTGGTGGCGTCGCCACTTCAGGTGAAGGTTCTGGCGCAGAGACCAGATCAGGGCCCGGTAAGGGTTCTGGAGCTGGCATCGGCTCTGGAGCGGCAACCGAATCAACCCCCTCTGCCGGTACCTGTGGCTCGCTATCTAACGCGACCTGTGGGAATAGTGGTTCATCTGCCTGTGGCGCTGGCTCAGGTGTATCCAGAAAAGGGGATTCGACTGCAACAGGTGCCGCTGGCATGGGTTCAGGGGCAGCCGCGACAGGCTCAGGCGCTGACATCGGTTCAGGCTCAACCAGTGGAGAAGGTGCTGGCGCGACAAAAGTCTCGGCCGGAGTCGTCTCTGGCGCCTGGGCGATACGTTGTTGCTGTCTGCGATTGGGAGGATCTAACAGGACCGTATACTCACGTAGCATCCGCCCATTTTTCCAGTTCATCTCCAACAGGAAATTCAGGAAGGGCTCGCGTACCGATTCTGGTGTGCGCAGGTTAATGAAGTACTTGCCATTGCGTTTGGCGATATCAAACCTGATCCGGGTCAGGATAACCGAGCGGTCCACACCCGCTCTCAGGAAAGCCTCTCTTGATGCCAATTTGATCTCAAGCGCTTTCACATCATCCGCTGTCGCAGAAAGTAGCTCAATTTCAGCGACGAGCGGCTCGTTCAGGGCCGACTTCATGTTGATGTTGCCAAACCCCAGCGCGTTGACAGTGACCGGAAATGAAATAAAACACGCCAACAGGAGCCCTGTTGCGATTTTTGTTGGTATTTTTAGCCTTTCTTGCATCTTTGCGTCTCCCACACGCAACCCAAAAACATCAAAATTTGCTTGTAGTTCATGAGTTTGGGCGATAAAACCTCGAAAAATCTTTATAAGAGTTGTGTAACTATAGCTTATAAATAGTCTTTTACCAAAATTTCGGCCAGTTGAACACCATTAATTGCCGCTCCCTGGTGCACATTATCCGCCACCGCCCAAAGATTGATTACCTGTGGCCAGGCCGGATCCTGCCTTACTGCACCAATATAAATCCCGGACTGATTGACGGCCTCGGTGATGGCCGTCGGGCTGTTTACTTCTTGATCAACCAAGTGTAGATCCGATGCCTGTTTGATCAAAGCGGTTACCTTCTTTATCGGTACCTCGGCTGCAAACTCAAACTGTACCATCATCGAATGTCCAAAGAAAACCGGCACCTGAGTCAACATGCTATTTAGCAATACGTCATCATCATGCAAAATTCTACGCAGTTCCAGCTCAAGATCTGCCACCATGTCGCGATCATTGCTAGCAGCATCACTTCCCATCGCGTGGCAGGCATGGGGCAATACATTAAACGCAACCTGTCTGGAAAAGTGTTTGGTCTTAATGGGTTTTAGGTTAAATAAGGCGATACTTTGCGCAGACAATTCATCAATGGCCTGTTTGCCGAACTCAGAAACGGAACGCATCAAAGTAACATTAACTCTCTCTATGACATCCAGCTCTTTTAATGGGCCCAGTAAACATGCCAGATGAGTAATACTGCTGTCAGGGCTGGCAACGACCGTACCTTTCATACCTTCCAGATCTTCTTCATTTACACCTACAACCACGAGTGGAACCTCAGGATCTAATCTTGATGTCACTGAAAAATCTATACAATAACAATCTGCCACAACGGCCTTACTTATGTATTCACTCACCACTTCGGCAGGAACGCAAAAAAAACATAACTGCACCTGCGAGAAATCAAAACTCGATAGTGTATGAACAGTCAGGTGTTTTTTTCCAAACGGGACAGTTTCTACGTCACATTGTTCGCTAGCTAAAGGATAAACCTGTCCAACTGACATTTTACTTTCAGACAGATGTTCTAGCACAGCGCTACCGACCAGACCCGTGGCACCGACAACCGCAATATCAATTTTTTTGTCCATCTATTTTTTGTCCAGCGAAATTCTTATTGCTCAAGTAAAATTCTTAGTGTTCTGCGCAGTGGTTCCGCCGCGCCCCATAGTAACTGATCACCCACGGTAAACGCCGAGAGATACTCGGGGCCCATCGTCAACTTGCGCAGACGGCCAACGGGCACAGTGAGTGTGCCAGTAACCGCCGCGGGGGTAAGGGCCGTGGTGGTGATATCTCTGTCATTCGGTACTACTTTGACCCAGTCATTTGCCGCCGCCAGGATACCTTCGACCTCATCCATAGGTACATCCTGCTTCAATTTGATCGTTAAGGCCTGTGAATGACAACGCATCGCACCGACCCGTACACAAAGCCCATCGATCGGCACGGGCTTGTCGCTGCGTCCCAGGATCTTGTTGGTCTCGACCTGCGCCTTCCATTCTTCTTTGCTCTGACCGGATTCCAGTGGCACAT
>DRJJ01000263.1 GCA_011052255.1 Gammaproteobacteria bacterium
AACTGGATAATGCCTGGAAGAGTCAGGATGCATTGGTTGCTATGAGTAGCGTCGAAAAACACGCCAAGAGTCTGGAATGTTACGCCTGCCATGCCTCATGGGTGCCGCAGTGTTATGGCTGCCATGTGCAAGTGGATTACGGCAAGGACAAGGACGGCAAGCCATACCAGGCCACCGATTGGGTCGCCTCTGGCAGCAAGCGTAATCCGGATGGCTCAACGGCTGAATCGCCAATCGGTAATAAGGGCATAATGACACCCGGCAAGATATCTGAAACCCAGGCCTATATGCGCTGGGAAGAACCGATACTGGGTATTAACGGTGAAGGCCGCGTTACCCCGTTGATGCCTGGTTGCCAGATTCTGTTTACGGTCAAGGCGCGTGACGGCCGCACCGTCGCGCTCAACCAGATTGCCTTATCGCATGACGAACAGAAAGAACTCGGGCAGAAGCGTACACCGCTGGGATTTGATATGGCGCCAGTACAACCGCATTCTGCACAGCGAAAGGCACGTACCTGTGAGAGCTGTCATAATAATCCCAAGGCGCAAGGTTACGGTATTTCTGGCGGCGTATTCATGCTGCGTAATACCGAGGACATTATTGTAGATTTAATCGACCAGAAAAACGGTAAAGTCATACCCCGGAATACCCAGATACAGATTCCCAAAATAGGGGCACTGGATTTTGACTGGTCGACTATCATCAAGGACGGCCAGCAGGTTCAGACCGTCGGTACTCACTGGCCACTATCCCGTGCATTACCAAAAGAAATGCGCGAAGCGATGGACAGGACCGGCCTGTGTATGGGTTGCCATCGCGAGACCAATAATGCAAAACTCTGGGCTAAAGTGAACACCAAAGGTAGCCTGACTGATAAACAGCACATTGAGCTAATGAACAAAATGCTCAAAGCCTATAGTAAAACCAAGTGAACTGGCTGAGCAGCCGCTCGGCGGAACACCCGGTTAGCTTAATACCTACCTCGCTCATGGCGATATTCATCGCCGTGGGCCTGGGTAGTTGTGAAGCTGGACCTGACAGTCCTGCGACTAACAAGATTTCCACTGATGGACCTGTAGTGCAGCCCGTTAGCCAGCCAGCTATTCCCCAAAGCACGGTCAAACAAACCAGTAGTAAACGGTCAGGCGCGCACAGTCGTCGTGACCCTCACGCACAACTGACACCGGACAAACAGTTACAGGTTGCGTTGCAACATCTCGCTGAAGGGCGTACGCAGCTTGCCATGAACACCCTGAACCAGGCCATCGGCAACTATCCGGATAGCGCAGAGCTATATGGTGTGCGGGGCAGCCTGTTCCTGGAACAAGGCAGTAGTGCGGCCGCCCTCGCAGACCTGAACAGGGCAGTGGAACTGGCACCACACAACCCGGCATTCCTGAACAACCGCGCCCAGGCCTTTCGCCGCTTTGAACGCACCAAAGAAGCGCTGGCAGACCTTGACCATGCCATCGAGCTGGACAGCCACTTTGTTGCTGCGCGCTTCAATCGCGGCACCATTGCATTTAATGCTGGCAAATACAGCCAGGCGATGACAGATTTTGATGCCTGTGTCGCAGCCGATCCACAGTCAGCAGCACCCTACTTTAACCGTGCTTCGGTTCACGACGCCATGGGCCACCGTGAACTTGCCATTGCAGACCTGAATCGCTTTCTGGAGATTGCCGACTCTGAACAGTGGAAGAATGTCGCCAAAGCGCTTTTACTAAAATGGGAAAACACTGACAATTCTGCTGCAAAATCGGATCAATCATGAGAACAAGTCGTACAAAACCAGGAATGATTTTATTCTTGTGCTTCTCATTCGTACTGGCTGTGCCTGCCTCAAGTGCCCCCGGGCCAGACCAGTTTAGGCAACTGCTTCAGGAGTCCTCCCTGCGCTTTGAAGCACCACCCGGATATACCGATATCAAACCCGTGGCCAATCCGGTGCTGCACTATGAACGTGCTTTACAGCATCAGTCAGGCCAACTTGAAATACGCATTGTTATCCGGCCACTCGGGCGTATTGTGATTGATTACAGCAACCCACACAACGCAAAACCCGAACCCAATCATCTTTTCCCTTTGCTGTTTGAATCAATGACCGCCGCATTATCACGTGGTGGCCGCACGCCCAGCTCGGCGTATCCATATGACCAGGCGCATTCGCTGTTCAATGCTGACTGGGCCGCCGCTACCGTTTTAGACGTGAGTCCCGATTTCTCCAGTACTTACGATCAGGCACTCCTGATCGCAATCCACAAAGATGGCCTGGCCGATGCCTATACTATTTTCCTTTTTAACGAGTATGAGCATGCAAAAGAATTTATTACACCCGCACTCGCTGCTTTGTCTTTCACACCGCAAGAGGCTGTCGGACTTAGTCGTTAAAACAGGCTATTTCTTCTTGGCGCGCGGATGCGCCTTGTCATACACCTGTGCCAGATGCTGAAAGTCCAGATGAGTATAAACCTGGGTGGTGCTGATATCGGCGTGGCCCAGCAGTTCCTGCACCGCTCGCAGATCACCACTGGATTCGAGCAAATGGGTGGCAAAACTGTGACGTAGCTTGTGTGGGTAGAGCGCACTTTCCAGCCCGTGTTTACGTCCCTGATGACGCAGCCGTTGTTGCACACTACGCGCCGCCAGTCGGCTACCACGGTTACTGACAAACAGCGCCTGTTCATCTTTGTTAGCGAGGCCAACACGCAGCGCCTGCCATCGTAACAATGCCTCAAGCGCCAGACGGCCGACTGGCAGAATGCGCGTTTTAGACCCTTTGCCTGTCACAGTGACGATGCCTTCTTCCAAATCAATATCATGCTGATTCAAACTCACCAGCTCGGCCAGTCGCAGGCCTGATGAATACAATAATTCCATCATCGCCTGATCACGCTGCGCAACGGGTGTCGATTCTTTTCCTGACAGCAGGCTATTCACCTGATCAACATCCAGCACGGCGGGTAATTTGTGTGGACTTTTCGGCGCGCGCAAACCTCGCCCCGGGTTATGGGGAATATGTTTTTCACGTACCAGGAACTGTAAAAAACTGCGCGCTGCTGAAAGGTGTCGCTGCACGCTGCGACCGGCCAGTCCTTTGCGGTGTAACTGGCTCACCCATTCACGTAAATGATGGCTGTCCAACGCAGACCAGTCGCTGATAGCGGTGGCCTGAAAATAAGCATACAGGGAGACCAGGTCACGACGATAATTCAGCAGGGTATGCGGGGAATAACGGCGCTCGTATTCAAGCGAATCCAGATAACGCTCAATCCAGGGATCAGGCGCGGTATCGGTCATTATCTTCGATGGTCGGCTCAGGACAGATGACAGCGCATCACAGTACTGATCAGGGCGCCCATTTGCTTCAGGAATACCGTGCCCATACCCGGATGGTAGCGATTGGGGTCGGTGCTGCCAATGGCCAGCATACCCAGGCCCGCATGACGACCTAGCGGAATCAACACGGCTGATTTGATGCTGTCTGCACGTTCACCAAACAGGTACTCCAGCTGTTCAGATTTCAGCCGTCCACACAATGGCCGGTAGGTCTTGAGCAGGTTGGCAAACAGTTCCTCTACGCGCCCGTTACGTGGGCCGCGGCTGCATAGCTGCAATTCATCTGGCAGCTTGTTGTCATCATCGAACAGGTAGAGCACTACTTCATCAGCATTGAAGTCAACCCGCATGCGTTCGTCGACCAGCGCCAGTGCATCTTCAACACCGCTGGTTTCCATTAAGGTCAGGGCCAGTCGCATCACGCGTTCGGACAAACGATCATTTATTCGCGCGACACTCACCAGCTCGCGTAGCTTCAATTTGAGCTGCGCATTCTGCTCGCGCAGACTGTGCACCTGGTATTCTATTAGTGAGACAGCCGCACCGGTATGGTGACGTATACGTAACTGGTTCAGTAACTCCGGGTGATTCTCAAAATAATCCGGGTGTGCCTTCAGGAAATCAGCCACCTGTTGCGAGCTGATTTCTTCTTCTCTAAAATCAGGTTTTTCCTGAATGCTCATATATCGATACGCCCCTCAAATACGGTTGCGACCGGGCCGGTCATAAAAACCGATTCACCCTCTCCGGGCCAGCTTATCACAAGTTCGCCGCCATGCAGAACCACTGTTACCTGTTGGTCCAGCCAGCCCTGTAAACAACCGGCCACGACCGCCGCACAGGCCCCGCTGCCACAGGCCTGGGTCTCGCCCGAACCGCGCTCGAAGACACGCAATTTGATGGTCTGGCGGTCTATTATCTGCATAAAGCCGGCGTTAACGCGCTCGGGAAAGCGCTCAAGGCTTTCTATAGAGGGGCCCAACCCGGCAACGTCAGCCAGGTCTACGTCTATGACCCGTAACACGGCATGCGGGTTGCCCATCGACACTGCCATAATATCCAGGTCTTTGCGCGCCACTTCAATGGAATAGCTCGATTGGCGCTGCTCTGCCACTAACGGGATATCCGCCGGCTCCAGCTGTGGCACGCCCATATCGACACATACCTGTCCATCGGCTTGAAGCTGCAGGCTTAGCAGGCCACTTTGGGTTTCGACGACAATCGGATTGTCCGTCGTCATGCCTTTATCGGTTACGAAGCGGGCAAAGCAACGCGCCCCGTTACCACACTGACCCACCTCACCACCATCGGCATTGAAGATACGGTATCGATACTGTGCCTGCGGGTGCTGGCTGGCCTCAACCAGCAGAATCTGGTCACAGCCTATGCCTGTATGGCGATCGGCCATGCGCCTCAGGCTGGCCTGATTCAGGTCAACAGACTGGTTGATTGCATCAATGACGACAAAATCATTACCCAGTCCGTGCATTTTGGTGAATTCAAGTAACATGGTTTAGCTAAGCAGGTGCTCGCCACGCATCAGGTCTTCCAGTGTCTCGCGCTCGCGCACCAGATAGTACTGGTCACCATCAACCATGACCTCGGCCGCACGCGGGCGTGTATTGTAGTTTGAGCTCATGGTGAATCCGTAGGCGCCTGCAGAACGAACTGCCAGCAGATCATCCTGAGACAGACACAATTCGCGCTGTTTGCCAAGAAAGTCTCCGGTCTCACAGATAGGCCCGACAATATCGTAACAGGCCTTCTGGCCAGACGGGTTATCCTGGCTTAGCGGTATGATTTCCTGCCAGGCGCTGTACAGTGACGGCCGGAGCAGGTCGTTCATGGCCGCATCGACGATCGCAAAATGATGTTCTCCCTGCTCCTTCAGATACTCTACCCGGGTCAGCATCACGCCGGCATTACCGACAATGGCGCGACCCGGTTCGATCAGGATCTCCAGATCACGTCCTTGCAGGTGCTGTAAAATAGCCTGCGCGTAGCTGGCCGGATCCGGTGGCTGCTCATCACGATAGCGTATGCCCAGGCCACCACCCAGATCCAGATGTTGCAAGGTTATGCCCATCTCTGCCAGACGATCAACCAGTAACAGAATACGATCCAGCGCATCAACGAACGGGCTCATCTCGGTCAGTTGTGAACCAATATGGCAGTCGATCCCGGTAAGCCGTATACCCGGTAACTGCGCGGCATGCTGATATAAGGCAAAGGCCTGTTCTACCGGGATACCAAATTTGTTCTCTTTAAGGCCAGTCGATATATAGGGGTGCGTACCGGCATCTACATCAGGGTTCACGCGTATTGAGACAGGCGCCTGCATGGATAAATCCGACGCAATGGCGCTGATGCGATCGAGCTCGGCAGCCGATTCGACATTAAAACAGCGTAACCCTTCCTGTAACGCCTCACGTATCTCGTCGGCACGCTTGCCCACCCCTGAAAATACTATTTTTTCTGCCTGACCGCCAGCACGCAGCACCCGGGCCAGCTCGCCACCCGATACGATATCGAAACCGGAGCCCAGGCGCGCCAGTACATTCAAAACAGCCAGACTCGAATTCGCCTTTACGGCATAGCAGATCAGGTGCGCCTGGTCAGCAAATGCCTGTTCATAGGCGCGCCAGTGACGCTCCAGCGTTGCGCGCGAGTATACATACAACGGCGTGCCATATTCTTCTGCCAGCTGCGCCAGTGATACCTGCTCGGCATACAGCTGACCGTTTTTGTAGTCAAAATAATCCATCGGATTCCTGTCATCTATTGACTGAGAGGTGTCAGTAAAAAATTCGTGTGAACTGATCAGCCGAAGCCATATCCCGGGCTGTTTTGTCCTGAACGGGAGTGTCTTGTGCCGATTTATCTCCGGCATCCTTTTCAGGCAGGTACAGGTTCCCTTTTTGCCCGCAAGCAGTCAGGGACAGTAAAAAGATAACCAGTATTGACCAGCGCATAGCTTGATTCCGTGTTTAAGTCAGCTTGTAATATGGCAGCAGTATAGCAAAACTACGCCCTGTTTCAGAATGAACCTCACCGCTGCCTTGTATTATTCGGCAACAATGGCAGACTCCATAGATATGAATGCCACTATGCGAACTTTATCAGCCCAACAGGGATAGGCCGTGCGACTCAGAACCCACATCCTGTTATGGCTAACACTGGCCACCCTGCTACCTATGTTGCTGCTGGTACTGGGCGTGACGACATACAGCGAACGCCAGTACCGTGTTAACGCCGACAAGGAAATCAAGGCAGACCTGTCCCGTCTGGCATCTGAAATAGACCGCCGCCTTTATTACGAGCGCCAGATGATAAAATCGCTGGCCAGCGCACCTGATATTATCAAGTATCTACCTGTACTGTTGCGCGCCGCAGACGGCGACCTGCACCCTGATTATTTCGTCATGAGCGCCCAGCTGACCCGTTTTCTCAAGACCTTCCAGGGTGTTGCGCCAGGCTTTTCTACCTTACGTCTGCTGGATCTGCATGCCAACACACTGATCAAGGTACATCTGGGGCGTGCCGTATTCGGTGAATTTGATGGTATTGAAAGCATGCCCTATGCCGAGGATGAACTGGAAGATGATGATTTCCTTGACCGGCTACATGATGTATCAGCCAACCAGATGGATTTTATCTCACTGCCGCCCGAACTGTGGGGCTGGGAGGGCCTGCGCGGTCCGTCCATGTTAAGCACTGTTTACCCGCTTAGCCAGGACAACCAGATACAGGGTTACTTCATGGTGGATGCCAACGGCGAACAAATTGATAAAATCCTGGAGGTGGCACCACGACCCTACCAGGCAACCTTGTTGATCGCAGAGCTTAACCCTGACCAGCCACAACGTGATGGCATGATTCTTTATGATGATGCCAATAAAATATTGTTTGCCGATACCAATATCAAAACTGACAATCTGCGCAAATATCAAGCTGGCCAGCTATGGCGTGCACTGCAAACAAAAACAGATGACCAGATAGTTGAAAGCAATGGGCGTTATGTCATTTACTACATTGATTACGCGCCATACAGCAATCAACTGGTCAGCTGGGTCATTGCAGCCCGTGTTGATTTGAATATTATGCTGTCGCCGTTCAAGCGTATCCGTATCGGCATCCTGCTAATCGCTGCCCTTACCCTGTTAATCAGCCTGTTTGTAGCCGGACTGGGTGCACGCCAGATCTCTGCCCCTCTGGCACGACTTAACGAGGGCATGAAACGCTATGCCGCCGGTGACACGCGCGTTCGTGTGAAGCCGCGTGGTAGCTTTGAGATACGCCAGCTGCAAACAGAATTCAACCAGATGGCCAACACCCTTGAACGGGCGCGCGCCGAACGCGATCAGGCACAAAACCTGATGTTACAGAATGACAAACTCACCAGTATTGGCCAGATGGCCGCCGGCATCGGTCATGAACTGAATAATCCGCTTAACAATATCCTGTCGCTGACCAAACTATTAAAGCGCAACCTGCCCGAACAGGCTGAACAACAACAGGATCTTGATGCCCTCGGTGAGGAGGCGCGACGTGCCTCGGCCATTATCAGCAGCGTGCTGAACTTCGCACGCCAGATACCACCTGAGTTCAGTGACTTTAATGTGTGTGAATGGATTAATGAGAGTATTTCACTGGCCGGTCAGGCCGCACATGACCGTTGTATTTCTCTCTATACGGACTGCAGCGGTGAACATATTCTGCACGGCGACAGGCGTCAGTTACAGCAAGTATTGATCAATCTCATGCTCAACTCGATTCATGCCAGCACGGAGGCCACCGAGATAGAGGTCCGGTTTACACGTACTGAAAAACATAACCTGATACACGTACTGGATAGTGGTGAAGGTATTCCTGAATCTGACCTGTCACGTGTATTTGAACCGTTTTACACCACCAAGCCGGTCGGTGAGGGCAGCGGACTCGGGTTATCCGTCAGTATGGGTATCATGCAACGCCATGATGGCAGTCTCATTTTACGTAATCGCAAATCCCATGGCATGGAAGCAATCATGATTTTGCCATTACAGCCTCCGCCCTCAGAGCAGCCTGACACTGACACCACAGGGCGCAGATTATGACTGATACAGCCCGCCTGCTGTTTGTAGATGATGACCCGCGCGCCGGAGAGTTGTTGCTGCGTTTCAGTCACGACAGCCCATTCAGCTGCCGTGTTTATCAAGACCCCGAACAGATGCTGGCCGATTTTCGTGAGCAGGGCGCTGATATCATCATCTCGGATCTGCGCATGCCAGGTATGGATGGTATTAACCTGCTTAAGGCGGTCCGCGAAATCGATAATATTGTCCCGTTTATCATCATCACTGCGTATTCATCTGTAGAAGATGCCATCCGCGCGCTGCGCCTGGGTGCGACCGATTTTATTAAAAAGCCCTATGACGCCGATGAGCTGCTGTTGCAGGCCGCAAACAGCCTTGATCATTCACGTCTGCGCCTCGAAAACAAGCTGCTCAAGCGCCAGCTACACGATGAACAGGCGCGCTATGAAATGCTGGGTCAGTCAGCTGTGATGCAGACCATCTATGCGCAGATAGACAAACTGGCCAATATCCGTTGTAACGTGATTATCGAAGGTGAATCGGGTACCGGCAAAGAACTGGTAGCGCGTGCGATACACCAGAGTGCTCAGAACCGTAACAGCCCGTTCATCGTTATTGACTGTGGCGCACTATCAGACACCTTGCTGGAAAGTGAATTATTTGGACACGAAAAGGGTGCCTTTACCGGCGCAATCAGTACTAAACCGGGCCTGCTTGAAACGGCCAGCGGCGGCACCGTTTTTCTCGATGAAATCTGCAATATTTCTGACAATATGCAAACCAAACTGCTACGTGTCGTTCAGGAACAGCAAATTACGCATGTCGGTGGTGTCAAACCTGTCACCATTGATGTACGTTTTGTTGTAGCCAGCAATCGTGTGCTCGATCAAATGGTCAAACAGGGTCACTTTCGTGAGGACCTGTATCATCGACTCAATGTAATCAAGATACGGGTTCCTCCGTTACGCGAACGGCGTGAAGACATACCTGCCCTGGTGCAGTCCTTTATATCGGAACTGTCGCTAAAATATAATCGCCGTATTGACAGCTTTAGCCCTGAATCGCTACAGCAGCTCGCACACTATAGCTGGCCGGGCAACGTACGCGAATTACGAAATCTGGTTGAACGCGGCATTGCGCTGGCAGAAGGCCCGGTACTGGATCTGGCCGCCCTGCATGAACCAGGGATCCCGATCCGGGATGAGAGCACGATTGATTCCGATATGCCATCGATTGAAGAACTGGAAAAACGCTATATCCTGAAGGTGCTGGAGCAACATCAGGGCAACCGCGAACTCAGCGCCGCTACCCTGGGCATTAACAAATCCACCTTATGGCGAAAACTACAGCAGTATAATAAGTAGCCTCCACTCCAAACATTACCTTATTTATTTTACCGAAAACCAATATGCAATCAAGTCGTGCAAATTGCACGATTGCGGTTCAAAATTAAATGATACGAAAATTATAACTAATTGTATTTACTTTATAAATATGATTGGTATGGGTTTTGCTATGTATATCAGTGCGTTTAATAAATTACTCATTTTAGGAGCTTACATATGCAAGCATCACGTAGAACCCTGCTTAAGGGTGGCCTGGCAACAGGTATTGCCGCAGTGGCAGCAGGCGCCGGTCTGCTCACACCGCAGCTCGCCATGGCCACCTGGCCGAAAGCGGCTTTTGGAGCCAAAAATGTCGATGCCGCCACCAG
>DRJJ01000264.1 GCA_011052255.1 Gammaproteobacteria bacterium
GAAACAAAGGCCATTGCGCTCGAACTGGGGGCTCTGGAAGAATCTATGCATGCTCTGGATGTTAAAATAATCAATCAGAAGCGATATATTACTGATTTTACTGCAAAGCAACATTATTAAGATTTCGCAGTCTGTTTGAAAGTGAATAATTCAGTTTTATTTTTTATGTATTAGCCTTTCAAAGACGTGGTCAGCAAAACCAGCGCCGGCCTCAGCATACAGGTTATAGGCCGCATCAACACCTGCCTGTTCAAGCGCCTTGATCTCATCCGGGTATTTGGCGATGGCTGCCAGCATACCCGTATAGCCAAGGCTCTTTAGCTGCTGCGCAGCAAACAGATTCTCATGATAATTTGGCATGGCCAGCAGTATCATTTTGACATGATCACTGCCGAGATCGATACGCTCCCAGAAATCGGGGTCGGTGGCACTCCCATGAATGACGTTTCGGCTCAGGGCAACCTGCCGTTCGACGGTTGTACTGTCTGCATCCACGCCCAGTACCTCTTTACCCACGTGCTCACTAATCTCATCGTACACACTGCTACCAACACGCCCCATGCCAAAGATCATGGTTTCTGTTTTACCTGGTGCGATTGCCTGTTCTTCTATTATCCTGTCTTTTCTCTCAAACCTCGATAACCTGGTTCGAAATTTTAAATAGATTTTATGTGATGCAGAGTTCAGGGGTGCGGCAAGGATAAATGAAAGTGACAGTGCGATTGCTAATATGATGAGCCACTGTTGGCTTATCCATGAGTTCGATACACCTACTGCCACAACAATCAGCCCGAATTCACTGTAGTTGGCCAGTGAAAACCCGGTGAGCATCGACGTCCTGACACGAAGCTTGAATCGTGAAAACAGTATAAAGAACAGCATTAATTTGAGAGGAACCAGCACAACCAGCATAATGCCCAGCCCTACACTTTCCCAGTCGAGTGGACCAGATAGCCCGATGCTAAGGAAAAAACCGACCAGAAAGATATCCTTAAAACCAAGTAACTGGCGTGCCAGCTGACTGGCCTGAGTATGACTGGCCAGCAACATACCAAGAATCAGCGCACCCATGTCACCCTTGACACCAGCCAACTCGAATACCTCAGCCCCACCCAGCGCCAGGGTCAGACCAAATAGAACCTGTAGTTCACCGTGCCCTGATCGCTCAAGTAGTTGCTGCAGAACAGGCCTCAATGGTATGAGAGCCAGTAATCCCAGCGCCCAGATCGAGGGGACTTTCCCGGTTGAAACGGCTAAAAACAGGACCGCAATAATATCCTGGATAATTAATATGCCAATGGAAAGGCGGCCGAATAATGAATACATCTCTCCCTTTTCTTCAAGAACCTTAACGGCAAATACAGTGCTGGAATAACTAAGCGCAAATGCGATCAGGGCAATCACTCCGGGTTCCATCTCGGTAAATCGGGATAAGCCGAGTATACCGAGCAGCAAAAAGATTGCCGATATAGCGATCACGGTGATGAGCATATGTAAGGCGGCCACGCCCCATATTTGCGGTAACAACAGACTGGCAGGACGCAGTTTCAGTCCTATAGTGAACAGCAGGAGCGTGATGCCCATATTCGAGAATTCTTCCAGTGTCACGGTTAGCTGCCCGCCTGCCGCGTACAAACCAAAACCGGCAACCAGATAACCCACAAGTGGTGGCAAGCCTAGCTGCCGCGCCAGAAAACCCAGTACAAAGGAAACACCAATTGCAATAATATCAAATAGCATAAAACCTCTGCCTGTTTATTGTTGTTACATCAGTCATAACTTACTAGCACTACGCAAGACTGTGCATATTTCGTTATCAAACCCGGGGGCCTCTGACCCATTCTGGTCAGGCAGAGGCTCCCCAGCATAGATTATTTTATATTACGACTTGATTCAAGAGCATGCTGGCGGGATATTGGTCTATTATAACATTGGCTTTTGTGTGTTTGATAAAATATTGCCCAACTTAACCACTTTTAAATGAATAGTCCTGAAAAAACTGATCACTCCATATTTCAGGTTCAGACAAAACAGGCCTCAATCTGTCTTGCCTGAACCGGTACGGTTAATACTGTTTCTATCGGAAACAGTTGCGCCAGTTTATCTACATGATTTCTTTCGGGCTTGCTGACCAGGACGATCACTTTTGCAGTCGGTGCATATTTTTGCATACTGGCCAGGAACACATCCAGATTACTGATATTCACCCCGGCATAATTATTACCATAGCCATACTGGAACTCGGCCAGTACGTAATCTGGTCTGGTTTTTTTTAGCAGGCTGATGGCCTTTCTTTGAGATTCTGGTCTGTATTCGGTTATACCGAATTTTTGGTATACCGCTGTACAGTCTGGCAGAACAATCGTTTCAACGATGGTGAATAATACGCTAGCGGACATGATCGACCCTGAATCTGGAAGTTGTGCTGATTTTACACGAACCAGATCACGAAGTCGTACGATCTATGGAAGGTGATTCCCGCTACAGGGTATTAAAGTATCCCCGCCGCTCCCGCTCAGGAACGGTCATTCCAGACGAATGATAACTGATCCTCAGTCTAGTAACTTGCTATCAATGCCACTAATATCAATACGACTGCAAGCCCCTGTATACCAATACGGGCTATCATCAGCTGATCATTGTGTTTGTCATCAAATTCGCCGCCATGAACCATGGAGCCAATACCGGTGCCAAGTACAACAACCGTGGCAACCAGTGCGAGAAGTACTAAAAATGTTATGATAGTCATGATGTTACCTCCCAATACGTTACTGTATGTGGTATTCCATCCTTGAATACTTCAGGTATAGCCTTCCCTATTACAAACCTAGCAAACTTTTCACTATTCTGCATTGACAGGCATCAAGAAAGCACGCATTAACGATTCTGTACGCCAGGTATTAAGGCTCTAATATTACTTTCTGTCACCCCGTAGTGCCTTAACCTGCTGTTCCATCAGTTCTGGTGTAGCCTGTTCCGGTGGTACTGCCGGACCAATAGCTAGATTGATTCTGGCACGAAAACCATAGCCAAGACGCCACAGAATAAACCGCTTCTGACGACTGAACGCACTACCCCATAATCCGTTTAATGCCATCGGTATGACCGGCACAGACGTGGTTTTAAGTGCCCGTTTGATTCCTGATTTAAACCTGTTGATATCGCCATTTCTGGTTATTGACCCTTCGGGAAAAATGCAGACCAGATCACCGTCTTTTAACGCCTGTGCGATATCAATAAATGACTTCTCCATTAGCTCCCTGTCTTCATACGCTCCGGCTATTGGAATGGCGCGCGCAGTTTTGAATACAAAATGTATCAGCGGCATATCATAAATTTTGTAGTACATAACAAAACGTACCGGCCGCCGTATACACCCGGCAATGATCATTGGGTCTACATAGCTGACATGATTACAAACCAGTAAGGCGGGGCCTTCATCCGGAATATTTTCATAGCCTTGCTTACGCACATGGTAAATCGTGTGTATGAGTATCCAC
>DRJJ01000265.1 GCA_011052255.1 Gammaproteobacteria bacterium
GCATTGATCAGTCGAATGATCGGTGCGTCATCCTCATTTTCCAGCAGGTCTTCCGGTTCGGCCAGTGCCATTGCGACATGGTTGAGATCCATGTCGTCACCCATGTTTTCCATGATCTGCGTGGATTGTGAGGAGGCCGATTCGTACTGCTCAAGCAGTATTTCCTCGAAGCGGGTTTCATTCACTTCTTCCATTTTGACCTTGCAGCCGATGAAACGCCGAACTTCTGCCAGTATTTCTATACCGACGCCGGGCTTGTGTATCACATGGATCTGGTTATCGCTGTCCTGGCTTATCAGGACGCCATGACGACGGGCAAATCCATAGGGTAATTTATGTGCACCAGGGGCGATAAAATCTTCATCGAGAAAATCAGGATCAGCTTCGAAGTCCGGTGCAAGTTCGGGTAGCAGAGTGTCTATATCGGTATCGATGTCACTCATTGTGTTTACTCGTCTGGCTGTGCGGCAGGTAAGTTTTTCACAGGCTGGTTGTCAGATGCAAAGGGGTTTGGAATCTCAGGGAAGTGTTTGGGTAATATTGGCATTTCATTCGCAGACAAAAAGCGCATGCCCTTGTTACGTATTTCCTGCTGGCGCGCGCGCATGTAGTTGTACTTACCGGTGGTTACCATGGTTTCGGTGGCTGCATCGCGCACAATAACCGGATGGATAAACACCATCAGGTTGGTTTTGGTTTTTGTAGTCTTGTTATACCGAAACAGTTTGCCCAGTAGCGGGATATCACCCAGCCCGGGTACTTTTTGTACGCTTTCCTGCACGTCATCCTTGATCAGCCCACCGAGTACGATGACCTGCCCGTCCTCAACGATAACCGTGGTTTTTATGCTGCGCTTGTTGGTAATGATGTCGGATGCGCCAGTCAGAGCGCTGGGCGCGATGCTGGAAATTTCCTGCTCGATATTCAGTTGTACCGCATTGCCTTCGTTAATCTGCGGCGTTACACGCAGGGTCAGGCCAACATCTTCACGCTGGATGGTCTGGAATGGGTTGGCCGCACCGGCGGCAGCACCGGTATTGGCAAAAGAACCGGTTACAAACGGGACATTCTGTCCGACGATAATCTCGGCCTCTTCGTTGTCCAGTGTCATCAGGGAAGGCGTTGACAGGATATTGGAGCTGCTGTCGGAGGCCAGTGCAGTCAGGATAGCGGCAAAGTTAACACTCGAGCTGTCGAATTTACCAAAACCCAGTGTTGCACCATTGAGAAAACCTGGGTTTGTTTTGCCACTGATAGCGTTAGCGATACTGTCGATACCGGGTGTGCCAAACTTGACGATGCCAACCGGACCATTACCGCCTGGCCTGCCATCGACGATCCATTGCACGCCCAGCTCTTTGAATTTATCCAGTGAGATCTCGACAATAATGGCCTCGATCAATACTTGTGCCCGGCGTATATCGAGCTGGGCGATGACGGCTTTCAGTGAACGATATATGGCAGTGGGTGCGGTAATGATCAGGGTATTGGAGGACTCATCTGCCTGTATGCCGACCTTATTCCCGAGTGCGCTGCTGGTCGTACTGGTGGTCTTGGTTTTTTTTCCGATCGAGCTGCTGACGCCAGTCAGGACAGTGACCAGATCCTTGGCTTTGGCATAACGCAGGTAAATGACATGGGTATTGCCTGTGTCAGCCAGTGTGACATCAAGGTGGCTGATGATGGACTTCAGGCGCAGGCGTTCGTTCTGGTCACCGCTCATCAGGATGCTGTTGGTGCGATCGTCTGCGGCCAGTGTTACCTTTGCGCCTCCCGCCGCCCCTTTGCCGGTTTTTTTTAATAAACTGTTTAGCACCCGCACAATATCGCTGGCAGCAGCATTGTGCAGTGGAATGATTTCAATACTGTTGTCACTGGCCTGATCAATGCGATTGATTATTTTCACCAGACGTCTGACATTGCCTGCCCGATCAGACAGGATAAGTACATTAGTTGACGGGTAGGCAGCAAGATGTCCCTGCTGTGGCACCAGCGGACGCAGGATCGGTACCAGTTGTGCTGCCGAGATATTTTTTACCTGAACGATGCGGGTAATCATCTGATCGTCCGGTTGTGCGCCCTCTGGTGGCGACACCGGAATACTGAGTTGTTTGGCCTTGACCTCCGGAATAATTTTGATCAGATTTCCGGTTGGTACAGCAGAGAAGCCGTGGACTTCCAGTATCGACAGGAACACCTGGTAGATTTCATTCTGCTCCATAGGGTGTGAAGAGATGACGGTCACCTTACCTTTCACACGTGGGTCGACGACGAAATTTTTACCGGTGATGTCAGCAACGGTTTTGATCAGCGCACTGATATCGGCATTTTTGAGGTTCAGAGTGATACTTTTGGCGTGGACGCTGGTAGCTATAAACAGCAGGCACACGGCCAGAATAACCAGAACCTGTGTTTTCAGATGGCCCAGATCAGATAGCAGATCAGATGTTCGTTGTTTAGTAGCCATATACTGCTGTATTTTTCATCGTTAATTTAATACTCGGTCTTTATTAGATCACTAGACTGCGCACAAGTCAGCGCCAGCTGAGTTAGCCTGATCATTTATCATTATAGTTCAGAAGGTTAGCAGAAAGATATAAGATAGTACATAAAATATATTCAGTGCCCGGAAAATGTGAATTGTGTCTTTTTTCCTGCCCGGCATATGACCGCTTATATATACCCATTAAATTTAATGGTAATATGGCCACTACGGTCAGATTTTCCGAAACTGCGCAGTACGTTGATCAGGCCAGGGTTGGCATTTTTACGGGGTGTGATACGCAAATCGGTTTGTATCCGCTTGTCAGCCTGTATAATAATCGAGCCTTCTAAGCCCAGTTGACCACCCTTGTTACTAATCTGGATCAGGATATTGCCCTGCTCACTGGACAACTGCAGTTCAAGCGTGCCCAGCCTGGCCTGGAAGGGGGCCTGAATGGCTGCATTTCGCCATGTCATGGAGCCTTGAATGAGCCCAATCTGATTGTTATTCAGTCGTAGCTGATTCAGGGTGTATTGCATTTTACCACTCAGGGATAATGGGTAGCTGCCAAGCATTTTATACAGGTTGCTGGCAGGCGCGTAACCGTCTACGTTTTCGAGATAGGGCTGGCCCAGCAGGCTGATGCCGGCAGTCCCGGATGTCCGGGTCAGGTGATCCTGGTTGATAAAATCGAATCCAATGTGCCCGCTCAGTAAATCAGTGGGCCTGTAGGTCCAGCTGATGCTGCCAATACTGAGTTTGTTGTAATACACCCTGGTTGCTCGCCCGTTCCACAATTTACCCTGTACACCCTGCAGATTAAGCGGAGCCAGGCTTGCAGCGAAAAGACTGTAAACAGGGCGTATGGGTAATGTGGCAATCAGAATGACCAGGTAGCTGGCCAGACCCAGTAAAAGCCATTTCAGCCCACGTTTCATCAGCCAGCCCTGCCCAGGGTGATGCGTGCCTGTACGTAGCCCGATGCATCTCGCTTGTGTACGGTGATTGATTCTACCTGCACACCCGCTGTGATTTGCAGCTGCCCCAGCCACTGCGTGAGCTTGTCAAAGGGTACATCATCGAACCATACCTGTACTGCATTCTGCCCCTTGGGTTTGATAGTGCGTATCATCTGGCGCAGTTTCATGGTTTGTGCGGTTGCATCGATGGTTGACAGTAGCGGACGTTTATTACGTGCCTGACTGCTACCGGACAGGGCGCGCAGCCGGCTTATTTCTGTGGCGCTTTCATGCATGTTTGCGAGTGTTTCTTCAGCGCGTATTACGCTGCTTTGTTTTTTTACGATAGCCGTGGCCAGTGGATCCCATATACTGAAATATAATATCCCGATCAGGGCAACGATAGCGCCCAGTATCAGTAGCAACCGTTCACGCGGCTCACGCGTGTCCAGCCATTGTTGAAGCTGTTTCATGACGCATTACCCCGTATACGCAAGCGGGCACTGACGCGCTCACCGCTGGCATTGGCGGACAATACATCCACGTTCAGGTTTTGCTTGCTTAGCTGTTCTTTTACCGGGTCAAGGTGTGAAAGCGACTTGAGGGTCAGTTCCAGCTCCAGCGTGCCTTTCTGGAACTTGATGCCGGTAACCTGGGTGCCCTTGCTTGAGGCCAGAGCCTTGACTGAGCTTGCCAGCAGATCAGCGAAAGTGTGACCACGACTGCCCAGGGTGCGGCGTATTTGTGATAGTTTCTGTTGCATTTGCAGCACAGGATCCTGAACACGTTTTATTTCAGGAAAGGTAGCTCTGAATAATGCGGTTTGCTGTACCTGGAGTGCTGATAGCTGGGTGTTCAGGCTGTTGTTTTGTACGGACATGAGCAGTACTTCGACCAGAATGGCAATCGCAACCAGAATGAGTGGGGTGCGCCAGGGTTTTAACAGGCTGAGATAGCGACTTTGGGGTCGGTAGTCTCCCTGGAGCAGATTGATACTCTGGTTTGAACGGTAACTCTGTTGTAGCAGCTTGATCGGGTTCTCATTAATATGTATTTGTTTGCACTCAATCTCTTTTTCACTGAAAAGTTCAAGCAGGCCAATCGGGATGAGGTTATCTGCAAGATAAAGGTATATAAGTTCAGGTTTGGGGCCGCTGGTTTCGACCAGTACAAGATTCAGCATTTGTGTCAGATTTTCACAATCAAAGCTGAATCCGGATTGTGGACCGGTACGTACCAGTGCAATATCTCCCTGTATCAGAATGCTCCAGCCCTGTTCATGTAATGGCAATGACAGTACGTCCGGGATAATGGCATCCAGTTTAATGTCCAGTTTGTCGCTTGCCCTGAGCCAGTCTTGCATACGTTGCTGATCGATGATCGCAACGGGTATCGCATCGTCCTGGCTTTTGTCACCATGGGCAAAGTGTAGCGTTTCCACATCACTGGCCAGCTGATCTTCAAGTGCATAGGGTATGGCCTTGAGTGCGCGCTGGTGGCTACGGGTCGGGATCGCAATACTGGTCAGGGTGACCATATTGCCAGGTACCAGCAAGATAACATTGTGTCCCTTTGCCACTACGCAATCATCAAGCTGATTCACCCGGCTAACCTGGGTGCCGTGTTCGTCCGTATTGACCAGACAACTGACTGACTGGTCTGTTTCGGATGGTATGCGTATGAAGACCGGGTTGCTCACTTATTCGAATCCCTGGGTGCGGTACAATATACCTATTTTTTTATTACTGCCGCGGAACATGACGCTGTGCATGACCAGCTGCAGTTTACCCAGTTGTACCTGGGCATCAACACGAAAATAATTACTTTTTACATCAGCCATATCTTTAAGCTGAGTACCTGGTTGTTTATTACCTGGTAACAGCTTTTTCAGCTGTTTTTTGAAATCCTTGTATGAATTGTAGGGTGTTTGTTCGCGAATCGCCACGATTTCCTTGGCAGTTTCGGAATCTATTTCTTTTGCCAGTGATTCAATCACGATGGCACTGGCTGTATTGACGTTGACGGTGGTAAATGTCGGCAGGGCGGTAACATAGGGTAGCAACTTGTTATAGACTTTCTGATTGACTCCCTTGATCAGGCGTAGTTCACTGATGTGCGCCATGCGTCGGTTTGCTGTGCGGTACGGATTTTTACCTCCCTGGTAGGCCAGGTCTTCGGCACCGTCAGGAAAGCGGGTGTCTATATCAGGGTCTAACCAGTCGACGACGGCATCGGCAATGTTTCCTTCTATTTCAAGTTTACTGAGCAGCCTCTTGAATACGTTTAATGCCTCATTGGCATTTTTTTGTGGAGCTGCATTATTGTTCGCATCCGGTGTATTGTCCTGGTACAGGTTGTTTACATTGAAGCGTGCCTGCAGATCGATAATCACGCCACCGATGGAGCCGCCATCTATTGGTGTCATGGGTAATTTACTGGCCCAGTCTTCATTAAGATGATCGGCAAAATCGGTTTTCCTGTCGCTGTCCAGGTCACGTTTGAGTATCCCTCGGGCCCATATCTCACCGCCTTGCGCATATTGCAGGGCCTGATCCCATAATAACTGGTTACCCGTACGACGGATGCTGAGTTGCTGGTCGCTGACCATCTCGGCAGAGATAATAGTGACCAGACTGATTATCAGCAAGGCAGTGATCAATGCGACGCCAGTTTGTCGAGCCGGGGCCCGCGCACGACAATCGTGCATCGCCGGTTGCCTGTATTGTTTGCCGGAATGATCCATTAGCCTGGCGGCGTTCCTGGTTGTGATCCGGGTAGTATGCCGGGCAAGCGGTACAGGCGAATGACCGGGCCCCAGTCTTTCAGCTCCAGAGTAATTTCCAGGCCAAGTGGTAAAGCGGCCGGTTTACCACTCTGGTTTTGTCGCGGAGGCCACTGTGTTACATACAGGTGATTCATTGTCATAAAGCGTAGTTTGACTGATTCCAGATTCTTTATCAGATCGACACGTTCAAGCTTAACCTCACCGGAACGATCCAGTCGAGGCCAGCTTGCTCTTTGCAGATTGCCGTCTTCCAGGAAATAGGCTACCCGACGTAAGTGACTTCGAGTCAGGTTAAGCGGATTGCCGACCCCGCCGCGAGTAAACTGCAGCAGCACTGGACTGCTGTCATTACCGATAAAGGCGTTTTGTGTATCACCAAACTCATCCCTGACAGGGCGATTTGTAGCTTGCGACAGATCACGTGACAATATCATGATGGCACTTTCCAGCTCAGCCAGGCGTGTGGCGACAATTTTGGTGACTTCCCTGGTTCGGAGCACTCCACTCAGGCCACTATAGGCCATGATGGCAATCAGGCCGAAAATAGATACTGCCACCAGTACTTCCAGCAAAGTGAAACCCGCTGATGATGCAGGCACTAACCGTTGGTGAGGTTTCAAGACCATCACTACGGTTCACCCACAAAGCCGATTAGTGTCGACAGGGCATCTTCATCATCGACATTGTGCCGAACTTCAATTTCCAGTCGGCGTACTGACTGGTCAGGCGTATTCTGTACATCGATACGCCACTCCCAGTCTCTGTTTGCCATGGATAAGCTACCTTTGATAATTCCCGGTTTGGGCCAGGTTTCAGTAAGGGTGATTTCATTCATTTTATTCACAGCCACCCAGTGTGCCAGCGTCATATCGCGTAAATGCCCCAGGTTAGTGGTGTAGCTGGTGCTGGCTGTGACGACTGCTCCCAACGCAATAGCCAGCACCAAGATTGAGACCATGACCTCCAGCAAGGTGAAGCCTGATGATGTGTGTTTAGGTCGACTGCTCATTTATATAAATTTCTGGTATTAATAATTCAGGTTATCATCTTGCTGTTCGATAGTGAGTGTTCCGCTGGTGCGTGCTTCTATTGATACCGCAGCAGAACTGCCAACGGTTTCGAGGGTAAGACGAAAAGGAGTCAGCTCACCAGTTGGATAGATGGCTACTTGCGGTAATTCTTCGCCAGGGTCTTTCTTGGGCAGGTCTATTTGTTCCGGGTCAGTGTCTTCGATTTGTTCAAATTCCAGATTCAGGGTTTCATCCAGTTCGCGTTTGCGCAGGATGCGGTCTTCCATCGGTGTCCATTTCTTATTCACCAGCACCAGAAACTGGTAGCCGGTGTTTTCGAAACGTATGCCTAACATGGCGGTATTGAGTATGGCCTCTTCCCGGGCCAGTTCGACCAGGGCTATGATGCGCTGTGCCTCACGTTTAGCCAGTTCGCCCTCTGGGCGATTCTCGATACTGAGCATTAATGCGCCAAGCATGATGCCAATAATAAAAATGACAACCAGTACTTCCAGCAGTGTAAAACCGCTGCAAGTATTTTTGTTACAGATTCCAGTTTCCGATGTCGTCATCTTGATTCTGGGCATCTGGGCCTGTTGAGTAGATATCAATATCACTACGAACACCCGGGCTCAGGTATTTGTAGTTATTGCCCCAGGGGTCCTTGGGTACACGCTTGAGATAACCACCTTTCTGCCAGTTTTTGGCACCTTCCGGTTTGGTTACCAGCGCATTAAGCCCCTGTTCTGTATCGGGATAGGTGTAATTCTGGAGCCGGTACATTTCCAGGGCTTGTTCAATTGTCCTGATATCTGATTTCGCTGTTGTTTTGCGTGCTTCATCAGGCTTGCCCATGATCTTGGGTACGATCATGGCGGCCAGAATCCCGAGTATCACGACTACCACCATCACCTCGATCAGTGTAAAACCAGCCTGGATTACCGGTCGTCTCATATCAGAATTTGTTATATTTTTACAAGGTATTGCCATGATTGTATCTCACTTCATATATTCCACTTCAAGGCTGGCTGAGCGGTTTGTCGTTATTAGCGCATATCCAGCAGTAACAAACAGTCTAACACTATATTATAGTGTTTATGGTGATACAAACATGCGCTGCCTGCGTTCCTGTAAGATGTGACGCATAACCCGCATTTTCGACCAGTAGCCTGGATGATACGATAAGATCATTTATCAAAACTCACGGGAACATAACGATGCAGCGAATTGTGCTTACAGGTACGAATGGACAACTTGGCCATGAAATGATGGGGCGGCTGTCTGAATTGGGTGAATTACACGCTTTTGACAGAAGTACACTGGATTTGACCAATACTGAGCAGATTCGCGATATTATGCGCACCCTCAATCCGCATATAATTGTTAACGCGGCCGCCTATACAGCAGTAGACCGTGCGGAAGAGGAGCCCGAAAAAGCCCGACTGGTTAATGCACAGGCTCCCCGGATACTGGCTGAAGAAGCAAAACGCTGTGATGCCTTGCTGGTACATTACTCTACAGACTATGTTTTTGATGGGCAGGGCAACAAGCCCTGGACCGAGGATCAGCCTACTGCACCATTGAGTGTGTATGGAGAGACCAAGCGTGCAGGTGAACTGGCAATTGCAGAGGTGGGTTGTGCGCATCTGATTTTTCGCACTTCCTGGGTGTATGGGTTGCACGGCGCTAATTTCGTCAAAACAATGCTGAAGCTGGCGCGCGAACGACCTCAGTTGAGCATTATAGATGACCAGATAGGTGCTCCGACCTCGGCGCAGGTGATTTCAGACATTAGTGTCAAAATATTGCGCCAGGGCCAGCACGCATTTTATAAACATTTTCTAGAATATTCAGGTATTTACAACCTGGTATGCAATGGTGAGACCAGTTGGTACGGGTTTGCACAGCAGATATTCAGCGAGGCCCGGAAATGTGGTGAAAAGCTTGCACTGCAGGATGTGCACGCGATTCCCGGCTCACAGTACCCCACTCTGGCTACTAGGCCGATGAATTCACGCCTGAATACAGACAAAATTCGAGCTGCTTTTGACATCAAACTGCCTGACTGGGAATCGTCACTGGCACGCTGTTTTCCTGGAATACTGGATAAATGACAGGGTTTATCCGTCTGTTATTTAACATCTGAGTATGCGATGATAGTATATTATGTATGGATATTAACAGACTGATTTATAATAAATTTTTACATTAGGGACGGATGTTTTTAGCTATGGTCATGTGGCCTGTATCAATCAAACAATCACATGCAACACCATGTGTTGTCAAAAACCCAGGGACTTACAATCTGTGCAGATAGGAATTGTTGGTTACCTCTTTTCCGGTGCAGCCTTTTCGGTCATGGCACTCTTGTTGCTGACCAGCTGGAAGGGCCGACTCCTGGGCGGCTTGCTGGTATTAGCCGTTATTACAAATGTTGCCTGGTCAGGCCTGTTGGCATATGAACTGTATGACCAGCCGTATGACTTTGGCCAGGATTCATTCATAGAGTGGCTACGTTTTACATTATGGATCGTCTTTCTGCTGAAACTGCTTGATCTTCTACAGGCAGGCTTCAGCGTCAGGCAAAGCATTGCGAGACGCTGGATGCCTGCAGTAGCGTTGAGCACTTTGCTGGTGACTCTGGGTCTGACACTTTACCTGGAGTATTTCGCTCTGGAGATGTGGGCAGTAAAGAAGACCTACTACCATTCTATTATCAATCTCAGTCTGAGTCTGGTCGGGCTGATGTTAACCGAGCAACTGTTCCGTAATTCACGACTGGAAAAGCGCTGGTCTGTTAAATACCTGTTTCTGGGTCTGGCGACTCTTTTTGGCTACGATTTTCTACTCTACGCCGATGCTACCCTGTTCAAGACACTGGACGAAAACCTGTGGCTTGCTCGGGGCTATGTTAGTTCCATTGCTGTGCCGTTACTGGCGATAGCGGTTGCGCGTAACAGGCAGTGGTCAGTTGATATCTTTGTATCCCGTGCGCTGGTATTTTATTCTACCAGCTTGATAGCTGCCGGACTGTACTTACTCGTGATGGCGGCTGCGGGTTACTATATTCAGCGTTATGGCGGTGACTGGGGTGATGTATTTTTTACCGTTTTCATGTTTGTGGCGTTTATTTTGCTGGTGCTACTGCTTTTTTCAGATACGCTCAGAGCATATATCAAGCTGAATTTAAGCAAACATTTTTTCCGTTACAAATACGACTACAGGGAAGAGTGGTTAAAACTCACAGAAAAAATGTCGCAATCTGCGGTAGGATCAGAATTACATAAAGTAGTTATCCGTTCACTGGCAGATATTATGGCCTGTAGTGGTGGCATGTTATGGTTGCGCGAAGAAGCTATTGGTTATGTTTGTATGGCACAACGGAATATTGATGCGCCAACGCATATGTTTCCGCTAAACGATCCCCTGATGAAGAAATTACGTGATCAGCGTGAAATTATCGATATACAGGCGTACAGGAAGAAAGATGTCCAGGAAAATGGGGAAGAGATTCCGAACTGGTTATATGAGATGAAAAAACCCTGGTTGTTGATACCGCTTATGCATCAGGAAGAGTTGCAGGGTTTTGTGATATTAAACAAATCGCGTGTGGATCGGGAAATAAACTGGGAAGACCGGGATCTGCTGAACGCGGCATCGTTTCATGTTGCAAGTTATCTGGCTTTCTGGAAGGCATCAGAGGCCCTAAAGCAGGGCGACCAGTTTGCAGCATTCAATCGCCTGTCATCATTTGTCGTGCATGATCTGAAGAACCTGATAATGCAACTTAGCCTGGTGGTCAGAAATTCAGAAAAGTTCAGGGACAATCCAGAGTTTTACCAGGATGCATTCAAAACGGTCAGAAAGGCGACAGAAAAAATGCAACGATTGCTGGAGCAACTTGCAAAAGGCCGGTTTGAACTGCAGAAGCCGGAAGTACTGGTTCTGGAGCATGTACTGGAGCAGGTGGTTAGTGAGTTCTCGGGCTACAGACCCGCACCAAAGCTGGATTCCAGCCTGGCTGATGAAAGAGTAGTGGCGAGTCGCGACCGGTTTGTATCAGTGTTGGGTCACCTGATTCGTAATGCACAGGAAGCCACCGCTGATGATGGACAGGTAACTGTACGTGCAGAGCAGCTGAAC
>DRJJ01000266.1 GCA_011052255.1 Gammaproteobacteria bacterium
CGCATTAGGGCTGGCAATGCCATAAGACATCTCATCATAGATGTCATCCAGTGCCACGACCGCTGTCTTCAGCCCACTGCCGGTACGTAGATCGGCCAGTGCCTGAGCTGCCACAACCCATTCAGTGGGGGTGATAACCAGGTAGTCGGCATCAATACCATATTTACGGTAATCAGTATGTGCATCGGCTACCAGCCAGACCGGGGTCTTGATGCCATTGTTGTCAGCAACCAGATAATTCCGTTGCCCATCCCTGGGTGTAAAGCTTGATGTTGAGACATCGGCGGTAAAATTGCCTAACCAGAGCGGCTGTTTTGGATTGCTGATATCCAGTATGCGTGTCGATGCACCGTCTACACCGCTTACCGTGACGACATCGTTACCGTCTCCGCGTAGTGCAAGCGCGCCGTTTTGCGCCTCGTAACGTCGGCGGTAACGCAGATCAATCGAATCGATCAGGACATAGGTAAAATCGGCCCCGGCTGTAGTCACACCGGTGACCGTCACCTGATTAGTGCCATCCAGCAAACTGACGGGAAATTCGAATGATTTAAGCTCGGTGCCCGTCCAGCTTTCACTGCCGACTGTGGTGCCATTAAGGGCGATGTCGACACTGTAGGCATTTCCCAGTCCAGTTATTTCTACCCCTTTCAGATGAACCAGCATTGTGGCATTACTGTCAGCAACTGCGCTCACCGGCAGATTGAATTCTGCACTGCTGGATGAACTGCCGGCAAACACAAAATTCCAGTACCAGTAATCGCTGTCAGGATCGGATGTAATGACAGTCCAGGCCTGCTTATCTTCTTCGAACGACACCTCATCGAGAAACGACTGACCTGTCACGACCAACGGTGCGTCATTTTCGGTTTCGGCCATTTGCAGGCCTTTGCCACGTTTGATCCAGTAAACATTATCCAGTGTGAATGGACTGTCGATGGCTTCGCCATAGAAGTACAGACCGCTGTTATCTTCGGCGGCATGCCAGGCAACCTTTTCACCCTGATTTGTCATCATCAACCGGGCACGACGGAGTTGGCGTTTTACACGTCTCTCCGGGATACCAAATGCGCTAGCCATTTCGGCGCTACTGACAAAATACAGGCCGGCCTCCTGTACACCCAGTTTCAGGGCAGAACCCTTATGATTTTTATGCTTCGCCTTGCGCGCTGCTTTGCGGGCCTCATGGTTAGCGTGTGACTTTTCGCGTTCTGCCTTCGAGGACCGGTGTTCCAGTGAACTTGAGGCGACACCCACCGGGACAGGGGGCTTTTCACCCTCAGGATTCTCCCGGCCGAAGCCTTCACCATCTACCGTCACTTCGTACGGGCCATAGCGGTTCTTCTTGCCTCGGTATTCCCGTTCTACCAGTTTGTAGCGGTAGGTCTCACCCGATACCGCGGTAGGGTCAATCACCCGGTAGGTACCACCCTGCGGCGCACCCACTGATGGAATCATTCCTTTGTGAATCCGGACAAATCTTTTCTTCGCCTCGTCATAACGTTTGACGTAGAAACCTGCCGTACCCACTTCACTGCCGGTCTCCCATTCCAACACTGTACCGCCGGAAGATGTTTTCGCATCAACACGGGTAATTACAGCCTGTGTGGCAATAATTTCATCACTGAAGGTGAAATCAGTAATCCAGACACCCTGCTGAGCAGGATTAGCGGGTACCGACGGATCGGGGCCATTCTGATAGAGAATGCTGAATTGAGTTACCAGATCTGTGGTGTACATCTTTGTCGCAAATCCACGTGTATCGGTATCGGGAAGTTGCAATCCAATTTGTGCATACACTGTGTCTGCGCGAATAGACCCACCCGTTGGCGGAGGAACTGTCAGTGTGGAACCTGCCTGCAACTGAATAGTATCAGGCTCAATGCTTGCACCAGCGACTGTGACGGCAGAAAAGACGAGTTGATCCTGGAAGCCGTTTGAATCTCTACTATCAATATCAGTGACAGTAAGGTCATTGAAATATACCCCGATCAGGCTGGTTGCATCAAACGCTGGGGTACAATCTGCCCCGGCAGCAAGACTCACACACGAATGAAACTCGACGTTGATATTTATATTTTCAGCTAAGCTTGCATAATTGACCGCATGCAGCCACTTGCCATTATTAATATCCGGCGTACCTAAGATATATCGCGCGGTGCTGCCGGTCACATCAACGCGCATGGTTACGTCCACATTCGCCCCACCCGCAGTCACCAGGTCAGGGTAGACATAATCAAAAGGCCCGACGCTGCCAGCTGGCCAGCCTGGCCAGGTATGCGTCTGCGTAAACAGTGGCAGAAAATTCGTATCGTCGTTAATAACAGAGGCCGTCTCAATCTCGCCCATCGCATGTTCTAACTCAAGATCTCCCCCGTCTTTAACCGGCGCCGTGATATCATCGGAAGCCGCCACATCAATGCCCGTAAGATCCGCCAGCCTGCTGATCAGATCATGTCCCCGCCCATCGCCTGCCAGACTACAGGCATATAACAGCAGATCGCCGCCTTTACTAAATGCCCTGCCCCATTGCTGGATACTTGACTGGTACTGGTTTATGTTCTGTGCGGTTAGTGCCCTGCCATTTAGCACCAACTCACCCGGCGCACCATGAGAGATCAGGTGGACCGCATCCAGGTTCTGGCGTTGCGCCAGTATAGCGGTGATCTGTTCAATTCCTGACTTTTTATCATTAAGAAAAACAACCTCGACACCTGGCCTGAGCTGTTGCGAGAGTTGCCGGCCATCGACCACTCCAGTGTCGATAATTACCAGTTCCTTTACGTTTTCTGCGGTAAGAATTGAATCCTGGGACGCGCTGGAAGTGAGAAGTTTTTCAGCCGCTGCAGGCAATGACTGACTGACATAGGCGATCCCAGGTGTCTGCCACAACATAAAAACAGCTGCGGACAACATGCCCAATATATATGCGGGAAAATTCGTCTTTTTATACTTATTCATATTTTATATCGCACTCCGCGCCCTCTTCGCTTTTCGCATGTATTTTTTTAAGCTCTTTATCTACTAATAATAGCAAAATTTGCTATAAATGCCATTAATAACAAGTAAATTCAACAATGTGGTAGTGTATGAAATTCATGCTATTCGCTCAAATATGGCTGTGGAAGGCACGTTTCCACAGCCATCCCACGGAAAATTGAATACCCGGGTCATGCGCCTTGCCGCTAATATGAATCAAACAACGAAAACGCCCCATTTCCCCTGCCCCTGACATTAATCGCATAATAACTGTCAATATTCGTACCATCGCCGAGTTGCCCGTTTTCGCC
>DRJJ01000267.1 GCA_011052255.1 Gammaproteobacteria bacterium
AATGCCTGCGGCGAAGTGACCTCGTGTACCAGATGCCGATCGATATACAACAAGCTGGTGCCGTCCTGTTCTTCACGGACAACGTGCTCGTCCCATAATTTGTCGTAAAGCGTTTTGCCTGCCATGACCCTGTTCCTGTTTTACTGTTTAGGTGATTTGCATAATAGACCCGAATCAGATATAACTCTAATTCATTATTTTCATGTTTATTATTACTTTTGGTAATGCTTATGGCCATACAAGTTACCGCAACAGTTTGTTTGCCCTCGTTCCCACGCTCTGCGTGGGAATGCAGACTGATACACGTTTCAGCTACGTATGGATTCCTACGCGGAGCGTGGGAACCAGGAAACCAGGCTGATTACTTAGTCCCCTCTCCCGGAGGGAGAGGGGGCACATACCAAGCGAGGAACACCATGGACATCGAAAACCTGCGCGCCTTCATCAGCGTAGCCGAAAATAGCTCGTTCTCACGCGCGGCCGAGCAGCTGTTCATCACCCAGCCGGCGGTCAGCAAGCGCATCGCAACGCTGGAACAACGCCTGGACACACGCCTGTTTGACCGCATCGGCCATCGTATCCAGCTCACCGATGGTGGCCGTATCCTGCTCACACGCGGCCGCCTGCTGATACAGGAAATGGAAGACATGCAACGCGAGGTTACCAGTCTTTCCGGAGAGGTCAGCGGTCGCCTGCAAATCGGCACCAGCCATCATATTGGCCTGCATCGCCTGCCACCGATCTTGCGCCAGTACCCGCACCAGTACCCCGATGTATCACTGGATATCCGTTTCATGGATTCTGAAGATGCCTGTAATGCCGTATTGCGAGGTGATCTTGAAATCGGCATCGTCACCCTGCCACCTGAAGGCCAGACCGAACTGCAGCACACATTAATATGGGACGACCCGCTGGCTTTCATTGTTGGCAACCATCACCCGTTGTGCAACAGCAAAAAGATCAGCCCGGCCAAACTGGCCAGCTACCCGGCGATCTTGCCCGCCACCGGCACCTACACCCGCGCAGTACTGGAGAAGGCCTTTGCACCCTTTCAGCCCGAGCTGAATGTCAGCATGTCCAGCAACTATCTTGAAACCATCAAAATGCTGGTCTCAGTCGGGCTGGGCTGGAGCGTGCTACCCAAAACCATGGTTGACCGGGAATTGCATAGCCTGAATGTGAGCGGCATCTGCTTAATGCGAGAGCTGGGGGTGGTCAGACACCCGGATCGCAGCCTCTCCAATGCCGCCAGCGCAATGCTGGATCTACTGCAGCACTGCGATAACTCATAATTTAATCAGGGAAACTGAATCAGAAACGGCTGGTAAGCGGCATATACAATCAAAGAACATTGGTTAAGCGACAAGCTATTTCCATGACCGTTGGCGGCAAGGACGCCGCCATTGAGGTGCCTCGACCCGAAGGGTGAGGTACGCATAATGAAGCCCAAAGGGATTCTATGCGTGACAAACGAAGCAATTTCTATTGTAAAACCATGCTCATCTGGAGATTGCATCGCTTTGCTCACAGCGCGTCATGGAAATAGCTTGTCGCTTAACCAATGCTCTCATCCAGGTAGATAGCACAAACCGCCCAAAACCAGTACAATGCGCAGCACATAACCAGTCAGCAACATCACTCTCCAGGGTCAGCCATCCATGCATCCAACACTTAATATTGCGATACGCGCCGCACGCAAGGCCGGTGACGTGATCATCCGCCATGTCGACCGCGTTCATCAACTGACCATCGACAGCAAATCACGCAACGACTTTGTGACCGAAGTCGACCGTATGGCTGAAAAAGAGATCATCTCTATCCTGCACCAGAAATTCCCGGACCACGGCATACTGGCCGAGGAAAGTGGCGCGCATAACGAAGACAACGACTATCTGTGGATTATCGATCCGCTGGATGGCACCACCAACTTCATCCACGGCTTCCCGCAATTTGCGGTATCCATCGCACTGCAACATAAAGGCGTACTGGAGCAGGCCGTGGTCTACGACCCAATCAGCCAGGAACTGTTCACTGCCAGTCGCGGACAAGGTGCACACGTCAACAACCGGCGACTGCGTGTAACCGCACAAAAGGCCCTGCCGGGCGCATTGCTGGGCACCGGCTTTCCGTTCAGAAACCCGGAACATCTGGATGCCTACATGGGTATGTTCAAGGCCTTCATGCCCGATACCGCCGGCATCCGTCGTGCCGGTTCTGCGGCACTGGATCTGGCTTACCTGGCGGCTGGCCGTTTAGACGGCTTCTGGGAAATTGGCCTGAACAAATGGGACATTGCCGCCGGAGTGTTATTAATACGTGAGGCCGGCGGGCTGATCACCGATTTCTCCGGTGGTGAGAATTTCATGGAGTCCGGTAACATTGTCGCCGGCACACGCAGACTGGTGCCGGTGATGTTACGCAATATCAAACCGCATTGTACTGACGCGCTGGCGTTCTGATATCGCTGCTAATTTTCTACAGAACAACCCTCCATGTCCCTTCTCCCTCAGGGAGAGGGGACTCTTAAAAGCCACCCCTCCCCCCACAATGCCACCTGCGTCACATCACACAAAAAAATAAGTGTTTATTTTTGTTTATAAAACAATAGATTAGAATAATCATCCTGACCATTCCCACGCACACCGCCTCAAGCTTAAACCCCCACGGCCGATAGAATCTGGTAACGCAGCATGTAAACGACGGAATAGTTGAAGCCGTTTTTACACGTTGTTATGCACGGGATGGCCTACACCCATACGGATACCTGATGTGATTTTTGGTATAGCGAGATAAAAACCTGATGTCAAAAAAAGACGCAACTGTAAACAGTATGGCCATGGGCCCAAGAGCCCTGGAAATGGTCATGCGCGACGTGCTGGGCGGCATGGAAGATGTTGCCCTGTTGAAATGTCTGGAAAGTCATTCTGATGTTTTCCAGGTGATGTCGATTGATCAAGATCTGACAAACGAACAACCCCAACCGGCATCATCAACAATACTAACCAAGGCCGAACTGATCGAGTTAAGTGGCTACCGCAAGAACTGAGCCATTAACCGGAAGGTATTCTCAAACACTACAGGCAGGTTTACCTGCCCGTTTGCTTTTATAGCCCACGCACAGAATATGGCTAACAGGTCAGTATTAGATTGTAAACAATTGCTAATTTACTAATAACAAACAGATTTTACTTAGAAATGATCTAAAGGTATGGTATATATAGACTTCGATATAATAAGTTTATACATCATGCGATGTATTGATACAGGTCAATAAAAATGAATCGAGCGTTACTTTCTGTTATTTGCCCTCCTCTGGCTGTGTGCCGCTACGGCTGTGCCGGCTGCTGCGCCGCACCCATTGCCGTATTCTGGCTGGCCGCTATCGTCGGTCTGTTATATGGCTACAACGGTGGCCCACTAGAGCTGGAAGGCATAAGCTGGTACACCTTCGGACTGGGAATCACACTATGGGTGATCGCCAGCATCTGGTCTATGGTGACTTTATACGGCGTAGATGCCGACAGCTGTGACAACAGCCAGAAAAACAGCTTCTGCGACCCGCTGCGCAAGCTGGATGAATCTGATCCAATGGATGAAGTGCGCAAGGCACAGTAGGTTTCCTTATCCGATTACTCATGTATCCCCTCTCCCCTAGGGAGAAGGGACTTTCACTACACAACCATCCGGCGCAATGCCCTGCGGTTACTGCGCCCTACAAGCTCTGTCATACAAATTAAGGCGTAGAATCCTGCGGCTTTTCCTTCTGCACTGGCATCAGGTCTGCGCGGTTAACACCCAGCAGCAAGGCCGAGGTGCTGGCCACATAGATAGATGAATAGGTTCCAACCACCACCCCAATAATCAGCGCCAGCGAAAATCCGAAGATCACCTTACCACCCAGGATAATCAATGCCAGTAATACCAGCAAGGTAGTAAAAGACGTAACAAGCGTACGTGACAGTGTCTGGTTAATCGAAGCGTTCACTACCTCGATCGAGGTGGTCTTGCGCATCTTGCGAAAGTTCTCACGAATACGGTCAAACACCACAATCGTGTCATTCAGTGAATAACCGATAATTGCCAGCAACGCGGCCAGCACCGGCAGGTTAAATTCCAGCTGCCAGAAAGAGAACGCACCCAGCGCGATAATAACATCATGCGCCAATGCGATAACCGAACCGATAGAAAAACGATACTCAAAGCGCATCCACACATAAAACAGGATACCGATCATTGCGTATAACAAGGCCAGACCGCCCTGCTCGGTCAGCTCTTCACCCACCTGCGGCCCAACAAACTCGCGCCGGCGTAACTCTATCTCGCCTTCGTAACTGCCACGCAGTGCCTCTAACACCTGATCACTGATCGCATCCTGGGCCATGCCTTCGCGTGGTGCTACCCGTACCAGTACATTACGCGGGGTGCCAAAGTGCTGCACAATGGCCTCATTGAAACCGGCCTCGCCAAGCGCGCTGCGTACACCGGCCAGCTCCACTGCCGTAGAGTATTCCACTTCAACCAGCGTACCGCCGGTAAAGTCGATGCCAAAATTCAGACCCTTGGTGCCCAGCGAAACAAACGAGGCGATCACCAACAGGCTGGAAAACACCAGCGCTATCTTACGCCCGGCCATAAAGTTAATTTCACTGCCTTTTGAAAAAATTCTCATCACCTGCTCCGTGTTAGATAGACAGCGACTTAACGCGCTTGCGGCCATAATAAAGGTTGATTACCGCACGGGTGCCCATAATGGCGGTAAACATCGAGGTCAGTATGCCCAGCGACAGAGTCACCGCAAAGCCCTTGACCGGCCCGCTACCAAAGCTGAACAACACGATCGCTGCTATCAGCGTAGTCACGTTGGCATCGGCAATGGTCGAAAAGGCCTTTTCATAACCGGAATGAATACTGGCCTGTACCGAATTACCTATACCCAGTTCTTCACGTATGCGTTCAAAGATCAACACATTGGCATCCACCGCCATACCGACCGTGAGCACAATCCCGGCAATACCCGGCAGGGTTAGCGTGGCCTGTAGCAACGACAGCAGCGCCACAATAATGATCAGATTAAAGGTCAGTGCCAGATTGGCGACCAGACCAAAGAACTTGTAATACACCGCCATAAACACCAGCACCAGTGCAAAGCCGATCAGCACTGATTCGAAGCCCTGTTCAATATTGTCTTTACCCAGGCTGGGGCCAACGGTGCGCTCTTCAATAATTTCCATCGGCGCGGCCAGCGCACCGGCACGCAGTAGAATAGCCAGGTTATGCGCCTCGGCCGGGGTGTCCAGACCACTGATCTGGAATCGCTTGCTTAAACGCTCCTGAATCGTGGCGACATTAATCACCTCTTCGATGCGACGTTTTACGCGTGTTTTCTTGCCAGCAACAATGCGGGTTTCGTTCTTGGTTTCAATATACACCACCGCCATCGAATCCTTGATGTGGTCTTTGGTGAAGTTACTGAAACGCTTGGCGCCTTTGTCGTCCAGATTAATGTACACCGCCGGTGAACTGCTACGCGAATCAAAGCCGGACGAGGCATGGGTAATATAATCACCGGTAATAATCACCCGGCGGCTAAGCAGAATCGGCTGACCATTACGGCGCTTGTACAAACGGGTGCCGGCCGGGGCACGGCCACTGCTCACATACTGGGCCACATTCAGGTTACGTTCGTCAACCAGACGCAGTTCCAGTGTCGCGGTAGCACCCAGCAGCTCCTTGGCCTGGGCCGGGTCCTGCACGCCGGGTAACTGCACAATAATACGGCTGTCACCCTGCTTCTGGATAATCGGTTCGGCAACACCCAGTTCATTTACCCGATTGCGCAGGGTGGTCATGTTCTGCTGCAGCGCAAACTTTTTCACTTCCTTCATGTGCACTTCGGTCAGTCGTGCCAGCACAAAAAAATCAGCACCATTATCTTCTGCCGTCAGCACCAGGTCCTTGTTACTGGCCAGCTCGGACATGGCCTTGTCACGGGTTGCCGCATCACGGAAGCGCACCCGTATATAATCCTGCGAACGAGTCACGCCAATATGACGAATCTTGTTTTCACGTAACTGGGTTTTGATATCGCCAATGTAGCGCTCTTCCTCTTTGGCCAGTGCGGCATCCATGTCCACTTCCATCAGAAAGTGTATGCCGCCCTGTAAATCCAGACCCAGATACATCGGCTTTGCACCAAATACCCGTAACCAGTCCGGTGTTGCGGCGGCCAGATTCTGTGCCACCACAAAGCGGCCACTCAGCGCATCTTCCAGCGCAACGGAGGCCTTGAGCTGATCTTCGCTGTCTTTAAAGCGAATCATCATCTTGCCATTAACACGCTCCATACCCAGATCGGTCACACCGGCCCTTTTTATGGTGTCTTCGATCTCGATACGAATATTGTTATCAAGCTCCTGCGCACGTATCGGCGACACCAGCACGGCCGGGTCCTTGCCATACAGGTTAGGTGCGGCATACAACAGCCCCAACAACAGCACAGCCAGAATCAGCAGATATTTCCACAGCGGGTATTGATTAATCATGGGTTAAATCCGTTTTCAGGCGCCTTTAATAGTGCCCTTGGGTAGCAATGTAGACACAGCGTTGCGCTGTACCTGTACCTGAGTATCCCTGGCAATTTCAATGGTCATGAAATTGTCATCGATCTCGATAATCTTGCCCAGCATGCCACCACTGGTTGCAATCTCATCACCCTTGGCCAGTGCCGCGATCATGTTCTTCTGTTCCTTGGCGCGCTTGGACTGCGGACGAATCAGCAGGAAGTAGAAAATAATAAAAATAACAATCAGCGGAATAAAACTGGCCGGGCCAGCAGATACTGCGTCGGCAGGCCCTTCGGCCCACGCATTACTAATGAAAAAACTCATGGTGATCTATCCATCCTGTTCTTGTTGTAACTTAAAGTAAATATGGCCTTGTACTGGCCTTTTCAACACCCGGACAAGCCCGAAACCCGCACTTTTAGTCAAATAACGCAAATTTCAGCGTCACATTAATCTAATGTAGGGTGGGTTAGCATCCTTCCGCGTAACCCGCCAGCCGTTGCGCAGCAACACCTTAAACCCCATATCCCGCCCATTATGCCATATAACCCTATCATTGGCATATATCCAGCCTGTTCCAGGCCTGTTGCGCGTCTATTCCGGCCCCTCAGCCAACCTGGCATAAAAATCCCGACTAAAATCCGCCAGTCTGCCCGCCGCAATCGCGTCCCGCAGCCCGGCCATCAGCTCCTGGTAGTAAAACAGGTTATGGATCGTATTCAGCCGCGGCCCCAGCATCTCACCGCACTTATCCAGATGCCGCAAATACGAGCGGCTGTAATGCTGGCAGGTATAACAGCCACAGTCCTCATCCAGCGGCCGGGTATCTTTCGCATACCGGCTGTTACGGATACGGATCACCCCGCTATGCACAAACAAATGGCCATTACGCGCATTGCGGCTGGGCATCACACAATCGAACATATCAATACCGCGCTGCACCGCATCGACAATATCCTCCGGCTTGCCCACGCCCATCAGGTAACGCGGCCGCTCTGCCGGCATAATGGGTTGCAGGTAATCGAGGATCATCTCACGCTGGTCCTTCGGCTCACCCACCGACAGCCCTCCAATCGCATAACCGTCAAAGCCAATCTCTTGCAGCCCATCGAGTGATTGCTGGCGTAATTCGGGGTACATCCCGCCCTGCACAATCCCAAATAACGCGGCCGGATTATCACCATGCGCATCACGGCTACGCCGCGCCCAGCGCAGCGATAACTGCATCGACTGCTGCGCCTCTTGCTCGGTGGCCGGAAATGGCGTGCATTCATCAAAAATCATCACAATATCCGCGCCCAGCTCACGCTGCACCTGCATCGACTCTTCCGGGCCCATAAACACCTTGCCGCCATTCACCGGCGACTGAAAGGTCACGCCCTTTTCGGTAATCTTGCGCAAATCACCCAGGCTAAACACCTGAAAACCACCTGAGTCGGTCAGAATCGGCCCGTCCCAGTGCATAAAGTCATGCAAATCCCCGTGCGCCTGCACTACTTCGGTACCTGGCCGCAGCATCAGATGGAAGGTATTACCCAGAATAATCTCCGCACCCAGCCCGCGCAGCTCCTCCGGCGTCACCGCCTTGACCGTGCCATAAGTACCGACCGGCATGAATGCCGGGGTTTCAACCGTGCCGCGCGCAAAAGCCAGCTGCCCACGGCGCGCATTCCCATCTGTAGCTAATAAATCAAATTTCACAAAATAATCCTAACAGTAAATCCCCTTCCTCTTTTAATCCCCTCTCCCCCAGGGAGAGGGTTAGGGCATGGACGCAGGAGGTAGAGCAACGCATGGAGCAGTTGCCGAGGGGATAAAACAGCCCCCTTCCCTAACTCAAATCATAAACATCCCATCCCCATAACTAAAAAACCGATACTCCTCCTCAACCGCATGCCTGTACGCCCCCATCACACTCTCATACCCCGCAAACGCCACCACCAGCATCAACAAAGTCGATTCCGGCAAATGAAAATTAGTAATCAACCCATCCACCACCCGAAACTCATACCCCGGATAAATAAAAATATCCGTCTCATCATTATAAGGCTGTATCCCA